>MENF01000132.1 GCA_001769035.1 Bacteroidetes bacterium GWA2_32_17 | reverse complement strand
TTTTGATTAAGCATATCACTTAAACTTAAAAATAAACTTCTTTGTTGCTGTTTTACTTCTTTTTTTATCATAAAAATATGCAAGGTTTATGACTTAAATTTACAAAACCTTGCAATTATAAACAAGAAAAGTTATCAACAACTATTTGTTAATAAGTGCGTTGCGGGGTTTTTAAGGGACGACTAATTATTCTTTATTAGAGATTCTTATAATTAAATTTTAATTGCCACGACCTTTAGGTCGTGGTAATTGTGAAAAATGAACATTGGCTTTAGCCAAAACTTTTATTCGAAAATCCATGTAATTTCAGAAACTCATTATATTAAGTATAAATATAAATACTTTCTTTGCTTTAGTGTATGACATAATATTGTTTTGGCTAAAGCCAGATTTTTTATTTTTATATTCCACGACCTGAAGGTCGTGGCAATTTAATGATTATTTTTAATCTAAAGTTTATAGCAATTTAATAATATTTTATACTAATTTATTTGAAAATATGTCTTTTGTACAACTCATTGTGCAATATACATCAGAATTTTCGCAATTACAACGCTTAAAAACTCTATCTAATATTTTTTGCTGACGCAATTTATGAACTTCTAACAAACCCGAAGCCGGACTGCCACTCTCGGGACGGCAAACTGCTGAAAAGTTTAATTCTTCGAAATGAGTTTTAATAAAGGGCCAAGCTCCCATATTGGCAGGTTCTTCCTGAACCCAGATAGTTCGTTGAGAATTAGAATATTGAGATATAATATTTTTTAATTTTTGCAATGGAAAAGGATAAAATTGCTCTAAACGTATAATTGCAGTTTGACTGTCGTTAATTCTTTGCTTTTCAATTAATATTTCGTAATAAACTTTGCCACTGCAAATTATTAATTGATTTATAGGATTTTTATCGTCAGCAATATCATCAATTACCTCATTAAAACAACCTTCAGAAAGCTCATTAATGTTAGAAATACATAAAGGATGACGAAGTAAACTTTTTGGTGTAAAAATTATTAAAGGTTTTCGATAATCAGTAAGTATCTGCCTGCGAAGCACATGAAATATGTTAGCAGGAGTTGAACAATTTACAATTTGCACATTGTTATTTGCTGCTAAAACTAAAAATCTTTCAATTCTTGCACTCGAGTGTTCCGGTCCCTGCCCTTCAAATCCATGCGGGAGAAACAAAACCAATCCATTCATTAATCCCCACTTATCTTCGGCAGAACTTAAATATTGGTCAATAATTACTTGTGCAACATTATGAAAATCACCAAATTGAGCTTCCCAAACAGTTAACCCGTTTGGAGTTCCAATCGCGTAACCGTACTCAAAACCCAATACAGCATATTCAGAAAGTAATGAATTATAAATTTGAAATACAGCTTGTTCTGGAGATATATTTTTAAGCGGACACCATTTTTCATCAGTATCATCAACATGAAAAGTTGAATGACGGTGGCTAAATGTGCCACGTTCAGAGTCTTGTCCGCTTATTCTTACAGGATAATTTTCGTTAACCAAACTTGCATAAGCTAATAATTCTGCTAAAGCCCAGTCAACTTTATTTTCTGAAATAAGGTTTTTCCTGTCATTTACAATCTTTTCTATTTTGTTAAAAAACTTTTTTTCTTTTGGCAGATAATTTATTTTCTCAGATAAATTTATTAATTTTTGATAGTTTACACATGTTTGCGGAGAATTTAAAAAATCATTTTCATTTGCATACCTGTAATTAGCCCACTTTTCGTGTAAGAAATGTTTTATTTCAACTTTTTCACTTTGTTTTGAAATTTCTAATTGTTCATCAAGTTTATTGTTAAATGATTGTAATTTTTGTGTAACATCTTCTTGTGTAAGCAATCCGGTTCCAATTAAATATTTCGAATAAATATCTCTGACGTTTGGGTGAGATGCAATTTCTTTATAAAGAATTAGTTGTGTAAAACGTGGTTCATCGCCTTCGTTATGACCGTATTTTCTGTAACAAAGCAAATCAATAAAAACATCGGAATGAAATTTTTCGCGGTATTCGAGTGCTAATTGAATTGTATATAAAACTGCCTCAACATCATCGCCGTTTACATGAAATACTGGCGACAATGTAACCTTTGCAATATCAGTACAATATGTACTTGAACGGGCATCAATGTAATTTGTTGTGAAACCTACCTGATTGTTTACAACAAAGTGTAAAGTGCCACCAGTTTTATATCCTTCAAGTTGCGACATCTGAATTGTTTCGTAAACAACTCCTTGTGCAGCTATAGCAGCATCGCCATGAATAACAATTGGGCAAACCTTATTAAAATCACCATTATATTCATTTTCGATTCGGGCACGTGCAAGTCCTTGAGTAACAGGACCAACGGTTTCGAGGTGCGATGGGTTTGGTAACAACGCTAAAAACATTTCTTTGCCACTTCTCGATTTTATTATTGTATCGTAGCCTAAATGATATTTTACATCGCCCAAAATATTTTCATCGTCGTAAGATTTCCCAATATATTCGGAGAAAATGCTGTGAAATGGTTTCTTAAAAACATTTGCCAGAACATTTAATCGTCCGCGATGCGAATTACCAATAATAAATTCTTTAATACCCATTTCAACACCATGCTCAACAGCATATCCAAGAGCAGGGATAAGAGCTTCGGCACCTTCGAGAGAAAATCTTTTTTGACCTACAAATTTTTTATGCAAAAATTGCTCAAAACCAACAGTTTTAAGAAGAATTTTAAAAATATCTGATTTCTGCTCTTTGTTAAAATTTATTTTGTTCTTTGTTAATTCCATTCTTTTTGTGAGCCAGTCAACAATTTCGGGTTGACGAATATAAACGAACTCGGCTCCAACTGATTGACAATATGTTTGTTCGAGGTGTTCAATAATTGTACTTAATGTTGAATTGCCAATTCCTATTTCGTTGCCTGCATGAAAAGTTTTATTGAGGTCGGCTTCCGATAAATTAAAATTTTTGATTTCTAAAGTTGATAAATATTGGCGGCGTGGGTGTACCGGATTGGTTTTAGTAAAAAGATGACCACGTTTACGGTAAGCATTAATAAGATTTAAAACTTTAAATTCATCGGAAAGAATTTCGGAGCCAGCATTTGTTTGTTTAAAGTTGGTTCGGGCAAATTCATAACCCTGAAAGAATTTTTTCCAACTTTCGTCAATGTTTTCAGGGTTCTTTAAATAATCAGCGTAAAGTTCATCAATATATTGCACATCACCTAAATAATCGAATTTATTCATAATTATCTTTAAGGATTAAATATTACAAAATTACAAAATAATTCTTATTTAGATAAATTATAAATATTGATTATTAATTAAAAAAAAATGGGAGCAAAGCTCCCATTAAATAAAAAATATTTTGAATATTATTTTTTTTCGGTTAACATTTTAACTAAAGTTTCAATGTCTTTTGCAATCATAACTCCGGGAATTTTAACAGGTGAACCAACCTGAGCAAGAAAACTTCCCTGAACTTCGCCTGTTTTATAAGTTGTAAAACCAATACGATATAATCCTATTGTCAACGATTTTAAAGGGTCGCTTGTGCTACTTGTTATACGCATAAGTGAATTGTATTTGCTACCGGATGGCTGAGCTGGCATTTCACCGCTGTCATCGTTTTGTTCGTACGAATTCCATTTTGCACCAGATGCTTTGCTTGATATTTCTTCGATACTTGTAATTCCTGAAGCTTTTTCAAGTGTAATCCATGTATCAAAATAACTTGTTTTATCGGTTTTGTTTTGGTCGTAATCGGAACCTTTGAAATCAGTTTCTTCGGGAACCATTTTATCAGGAACCGGTGAAATCATTCTTACTCCAACTTCTGGAGCTGCAACTGAAATCCATAAATAAAGGTAGTAAAATTTTTTACCATCACGCATTTCGTCAGGTTTTGCACCCTGGGCAATGTAACCATAATAACTAATTAAATCAGTGTAAGGAACTCTAACTTCTTTACCCATTACTGATTTTTTTCCCAAATCGGTTGTGAATTTATCAAGCTTTTGAGAAAACGAATTTGTAGCAATTAATGCTACTGCTAAAATAAACAATAATTTTTTTTTCATTTTTTTTTTTTTTGAGTTATTAATTTATCAATTGAAATTTAATTCAAATTGATTTCAGCAAATATAAATATTTTTTATAATTTTACAATACTCAAATTAAATAAATATGAAATATCAATTAATTATTATTTTAATTTTTTCTGTTTTTTTAAATTCATTTTCTCAAAACTATTTATCAATAAAACCTAATGCGGTTTCCTATTTTTATGCAACAGGTGATATTAGCGTTAGTCCTATTCGCATTGATTCAATAAAAACTCATAGTGATAGTACTGATTATTATTCGTTTTGCATGATAAGGCCAATAAATAACGAATCATTCACTACAAAAGGAGCTTCTTGGATTGGGAAAAAAATGGTTGATTGTGGAAATGGAATGAATTTATTTTTCAATAAAGAAATTGATACGATTTTCATTAAAACAAATGCACAGTTTAACGAATCGTGGATAATGTTTACTTTTTTAAATGGAAATTATGTTGAAGCTACAATTTCAGCTTTTACAAATGAAACTTTCATTGGTATAAGTGATAGTATAAAAACAATTTCGTTACAAGTTAAAGACAATGGTGGAAGTAATATCAGTAATTTATTAAATTCAATCACTTTAAAATTAAGTAAAAATTACGGTTTTAGTAAAATAATAAATTTTTACGAATTTCCTTTTGATGCAAGTCCTACAGGTTATTACCCTACTTCAAACGAATTAGAAATTATTGGAATTTCAAATCCAATAACTGGTTGGCAAAACATTACACTTTCAGACGTTTATAGCATGAATGTTGGCGATGAAATTCAATTATTAAGAAATTATTATTTACCATTACCTCCAAGTAATTACACGATTGTAAATGAAAAAACAATTAATAAATACCTGACAAGAACCGAAAACTTTTTACATGATACTGTTACTTTTTCTATTGATAGATGTTTTTGGCGTAAGCAACAATATTATCCAAGTACTCCACAGTTTATAACAAATCATGATACACTCACAGAAAAATATCCATTAAAAGGGGAATTTGATAAGTTGCCTCTTGAACCAATATTTGATGGAAGCTTTTATGGGTTTTATAATAAAATAGACAGTAATGGCGTACAACCAGATATCATATTTCATGGAATAAATGATACTCTTTCCCCTGTATTGGTTGAAGGTTGGAATTACATTTATTTCAACTATAACCTTGGCACAACATATACCAACTATGGTTTTTATGGAGACCAAGACATATTAAGTTACAACTTTTATAATGTTAATGGAACTATATGGGGTACACCATACATCTGTGATTCGTTACTTGTAGATACATTATTAAATGTTGGTTTAACTATTTTTGAAACAGGAATTAACATTTACCCCAACCCTGCAAATAATTTAATTTACATTGATATTAATGATAAATCAACTTCTGATTTCAATATTCAAATTTACGATATGCAAGGCAGATTATTATTAACAAACCAAATAACAGAAAGTAATGAACAAATAGATATTTCTATAATTCCGCAAGGTATTTATTTGACGAAAATAACAAATCAAAAAACAAGTAGCAATTACAAGTTAATTATAAGCAGATAAACAAATCTCAGATTCCAGATATATTCTATAAAAATAAACTATACTTAAAACGGGATAAAAAGCACTATTTTAAAAGTCCAAAATTCCAAGCCTCAAATTCCAAATGCCAGAAAGGAATGTACAAATCTCTTGGGGTTTGGGATTTGAAATTTGGGACTTGAGACTTGTAATAAAAATGTATAAATTTACACCGTTTATTATATAACATTTAGGAATGTGTAAATAAACCTTTAATTTTGCCTATTACCTTTTTATATTAGACTCATTAATGAAAAACTACAGTTTTAAATTTTGGCTTATAACCTCAATAATTGCGTTAATTGTCGGTACTTCAACTGAATATTTCATTTCTCATACAAATATTAACAATATTGAAACAACTGCTTTCTCTCAAAAATTAGAATTACAACGTAATGAATTAAACATCGTTTTAAACGATTTTGCTTTTAAAATTAAAACCAACGGGTTAAATAAATTTTTACCCGAAGCTTTTAAAAAATACTCTTCTGAATTAAATAATTCAGGGTTATGTATAGTTGTTTACAATAAAAACAAAATTGTTTATTGGAGCGATAATTCTTTTATTGTAAATGATTGGGAATGTAACGACGACACGCTTCAGCCAATTTCATTTATTAATAATACTTGGGTGTTGTATGACCAGAAAACAATTGACAGTATTAAAATTGTAGGATTTGTTATAATAAAGAATGAGTTTCCTGTTGAGAATAATTATTTGAAAAATAAATTTAACTCAAAATTTGAAATAGAAAGTGATTTTGATATTTCAAAAATCCCACAACAGTCAGCTTTTCAAATCACAGATAATAATGGAAATTTTTTATTTTCGTTAGTTCCTGTACATAGCCAAAATATTAATGAGTCGCATGGTTGGTTACCACTATTTTTTTATGTTTTAGCACTTTTGTTTTTATTTAATGGAACATATAAAATGTTTAAACATACTAAAAAACATCTTAATATTATATTATTTTCAACATTTCTCTCAATATTTGTTTTAAGGTTATTAATGATGTATTTTAATTTCCCTCATTTAATTTATTTATCAAGTTTATTTAACCCAGGCGATTATGCATCATCAACAGTTTTTCCTTCATTGGGCGATTTGCTAATTGATTCTGTTTTATTCTTTATTGTTGCGTATTTGTTTTATAAATATTTCAATATTAATAATTTAATTAAAAAATCGAATCGTATAATTTTTTTAGTTTCAGGTGTTTTATTTAATTCAGTTTTATCTGTTGTTATTTTAATGATTTCTAAAAGTTTAATTCTTGATTCTACTATTACATTCCAAATCTACAATATTTTAGATACAAATTATAATACCTTAATTGCATTTTTAATATTTATTTTACTTATTATATCTTGTTCTTTGTTTTTATACAAAATTATCGGCATTTTATATCAATGGTTTTCTTTTAATACTCTTATCATTTCTTATATTATTACCGAATTGTTGTTATTTGTTTTACTGTTTATTTTTGTTGATAATGTTGAATTATACTCTTTATTGTTTAATGTATTGGTTTTCATAGTTTTTATTACAAATAGTTTTTATTTCAAAAAAATTAATTTTTATTTTATAATTCTTATAATATTAATAACAACATCTTATTTAACAGTATTTACATTGCATTTCGAGCAAATAAAATCGTTTAATACCCGAAAAGTAATTTCAGTTGGCTTATCAACCGAACGTGATTTAATAGCAGAAACTCTTTTAGATGATTTGCAAAAGAAAATTTCATCTGATTTAATTATTACAGAACTTGCTAAAAAATCGCCTGATAAAAAATACGAACTTCTTCAATACTTACGTGAAAATTATTTTTATGGTTTTTGGACTAAATACGATATTCAGACAACAATATGTACATCATCAGATAATCTTAAAATATCTGAAACAGGTGAGTTGTATGGCTGTTTTGAATATTTTGAAAACATTGTTAAAAAACGAAGTGTACAAATACCAAACACTAACTTTTATTTTGTTGAAAATAATAATGGCAGGATAGGTTATTTAGGAATCCTCGAATTAAAAAACAAAACTTTAGACTCAATAACTACCCGTATTTTTATTGAACTCGATTCCCGTTTGTTAAATCAGGTTTTGGGTTATCCCGAGTTACTTTTAGATAAAAAAATTAATGATGCAAATCTTGAGAAAAAATATAGCTATGCTAAATATAGAAATGGTAAATTGCTAACACGAAATGGAATTTATGATTATCGGATTAATATAAATTCTAATAATAATTCTAACAATGAATTTTATTTGAAAACTTTTGATGATTATGAGCATCTATATTATAAGCCAGATAAAAACACAATAATTGTACTTAGTGTTTTGGCAACCAACTTTTATGATATAATTATAACATTTTCGTATTTATTAGTCTTTTTAATAATGTTGTATGTTGTTTATTTAATTTGTAAAAATACATATAACATTCTACACTTTAATTTAAATTTGAATATCCGTTCACGTATTTTAATATCATTTATTTCTGTATTAATACTTTCGTTTTTTCTTATTGGAACTGTAACTGTGTATTATATAATTAACAAGTACGAAAAGAAAAATTATGAGAACATTTCGGAAAAAATGCAGTCAATTATTATTGAATTAAATAATAAAGTATCTGAACAGAATGTATTTGCTGAACAACAAAAAGATTTTGTAACATCGTTACTTATTAAATTTTCTAACGTTTTTTATTCCGATATTAATTTATATAGTAAAGATGGAACTTTATACGCTACATCTCGCCCCGAAGTATTTGAAAAAGGGTTTGTGGGTGGTTTAATGAATCCAGAGGCTTTTTATAATATTAATTATCAGAGCAAATCCGAAATTGTTTTAGAAGAACATATTGGTAATTTAAAATATTTATCGGCTTATGTGCCTTATAATAACTCTGATGGGAAGATTATCGCATATTTGAATTTACCTTTTTTTACTCAACAAAATGCACTTACTCGTGAAATTTCAACATTTGCAACAACATTAATTAATATTTATTTGATATTAATTTTAATGGCAATGCTTATTACTTTTTTTATAACTAATGGTTTAACCCGACCAATAATTTTATTACAAAGAAAATTAAGGGAAATTGAGTTGGGAAAGAAAAACGAACCAATTTATTATAAAAGAAACGATGAAATCGGAATGTTGGTAAACGATTATAACAAAATGCTTGTAGAATTATCAAAGTCAGCTGAATTGCTTGCACGTTCCGAACGCGAAACTGCATGGCGCGAAATGGCAAAACAAATTGCACACGAAATTAAAAATCCGCTTACTCCAATGAAACTCAGCGTTCAATATTTATTACGGTCTTTTAACGATAAAACGCCGGGCTGGGAACTATTAGTCGAAAAAATGACTAAAACATTAATCGAACAAATTGATACACTTTCGGTAATCGCATCAGAATTTTCGTCATTTGCCCGTTTGCCATCACCAACTATTGAAAGGGTTAATATTGTCGAGAAAATAAAATCAATAACCGAGCTTTATAAACAAAGTAAAAATGTGCAAATTGTTTTTAATAATAACAATTTTAATAATATTATTGTAAACGTAGATAAGGAACAATTAATAAGAGTATTTACTAATCTTATAAAAAATGCTATTCAGGCAATTCCAGCCGAAAAACGAGGATATGTTAAAATTGATACTTTTGTTAAAAATAATAAAGCAATAGTTAAAATTGAAGATAATGGTACTGGAATTTCTGATGATGTAAAATTGAAACTTTTTATTCCTAATTTTACAACTAAAACAAGTGGGATGGGTTTGGGGTTAGCTATGGTAAAAAATATGGTCGAAGGAATGGGTGGTAACATTAGTTACGAAACTCAAATTGGAGTTGGCACAACATTTATTATCGAATTACCTTGTTTAGTTTAAGGTTTGTTCACAGTCTTCAGTTCACAGTCTTCAGTCCACAGTCCTCAATCCCCAGCCCCATTGCCTACTGTTCATTGTTCAAAAAAAGTTTAGAGTTTATAGTTTAGAGTTAAAATATAAAATTATTCACCAATGGAAACAATAAAAATAAAAGAAGCAAATTCATCTAACTCAGTAGCATTAGAAATGTTAGATAAACAAAGTGTAGATGAAGGAACAATAATTGTAGTCGAAAATCAAACTAGCGGGCGTGGTCAAAATGAAAATAAATGGTACAGCGAACCTAGTAAAAATTTGACATTCTCAATAATATTTAAGCCAACTTTTTTAAAGCCCGAAAATCAATTTTATTTATCAAAAGTTATTTCGCTTGGTGTTGTTGATTATGTTGGTTTATTTTGCTCAAACATAGCCATAAAATGGCCTAATGATATTTGTATCGAAAATAAAAAAGTTGCCGGAATATTAATCGAAAATACTTGGTTAGGGCAAAAAATTAATGCTTCAGTTGTTGGTATTGGTATAAATTTAAATCAAGAAAAGTTTCCTGCCGATTTGCCAAATGCAATATCATTAAAAATAATGACACAGATACCATTTAATTTAGATGAAAGTTTAAAATTATTAACAAACTTAATATTTACACGATACACATTGTTAAAATTAAATGATTTTAAACTTATTGACAAAGATTATGATGCACTTTTATACAGAAAAGCAAAAGAAAGTTCATTTACAAAAAACGGTGAAATGTTCAAAGCAACAATACTTGGAGTTGAAACAAACGGTCATCTTCGTTTAAAACATTCTGATGGTAGAATTGCAAATTATGGAATGCACGAAATTAGAATGATTTAAACCACCAAGTTCCAAATAACAAATTTCAAATTCCAAAACCTGAAACCAAAAACAATAAACAAAGTATTAAGTATTAAGTACAAAGTATTAAGACAAAAAAATAAAAATTAATAGAATTGCAATAGAACAGTAATAATCTTATAATCATTAAATCCTAAAAATCATAGTTCAGACAATTTAACAATAAACAATGAACAATATTATATTCGTAAATTCGTACAATTCGTATTTCGTAAAGAACAATAAACAGTGAACAATGAACAATGAACAGTGAACAAATAAACCCTTAACTATTAGTGTTACTATTGTATAATTATCACATCCTTTCAGGCACATCTATTCCCAACAAACTCATGCAATTTTTTATTTTAGTTGCTGTTATGTCGCTTAATAATAGTTTAAAATTTCTTTTTTCTTCATTTTCTTCTTTCAAAATACTGTAATCGTGATAAAATAAATTATAATCTTTTGCAAGCATATAAATATAATTCGCAATTATAGAAGGGTTTAATTCATTTGCAGCATCAGAAACTATATTATTGTAATTTACAATTTGTTTGATAATAGATTTTTCAATTTCATTAATTTCAATGTTTTCGCCAACACTTTTATTAACTGCAAAACCCAAATCGTTTGCTTTGCGCAAAACCGATTTTATTCGGGCATAAGTATATTGAATAAATGGACCTGTATTGCCATTAAAATCAATTGATTCGACAGGGTTAAAAAGCATATTTTTTTTAGGGTCAACTTTTAAAATAAAATATTTTAAAGCTCCAAGTCCTACAATTTTAATTATTTGTTCTATTTCTTTTTCGGTAAGACCTTCTAACTTACCAAGTTCTAACGAAATTGTTTTAGCCGTATCAAACATTTCCTGTATTAAATCATCTGCATCAACAACAGTTCCCTCGCGTGATTTCATTTTACCTTCTGGTAACTCAACCATACCATACGAAAGATGAAAAATAGAATTGTACCATTCGTAACCCAATTTTTTAAGAACAAGCTTAAGTGCATGAAAGTGGTATATTTGCTCGTTGCCAACAACATAAATCATTTTATCGGCATTAAATTCTTTTTTACGCATAATTGCTGTACCAATATCTTGAGTCATATAAACCGAAGTTCCATCGCTTCTTAATAATATTTTTTCATCTAAACCTTCAGTTGTTAAATCGGCACAAATTGAATTATCTTCTTTTTTTATTAATGTGCCAGTTGTTATGCCTTTTAATACTGCGTCTTTACCAAGTCCATAAGTTTGCGACTCATAATAAGTTTTGTCAAATGTTATCCCTAACAAATTGTACGTTTGCTCAAATCCTCTGTAAACCCAACCATTCATTTTATTCCAAAGTTCAAAAATATCACTATCGTTAGCTTCCCATTTTTTTAGCATCTCGCGAGCTTCAATAATTAGCCCAGCATTTTTCTCGGCTTCTTCTTTTGTTTTTCCATTTGATATTAAGTCAGCAACCTGCTTTTTATATTCTTTATCAAACAAAACATAAAAATCACCTACAAGTTTATCGCCCTTTTTATTTGCTTTTTCGGGAGTAATTCCGTTTCCCCATTTTTGCCATGCCAGCATTGATTTACAAATATGTATTCCGCGGTCGTTTACTAAATTAACTTTTGTAACATTATTCCCGTTTGCTTTTAATATCTCACTTAAACTATGTCCAATTAAATTATTTCGTACATGACCTAAATGCAGTGGTTTATTAGTGTTTGGCGAAGAATATTCGATTAAAATATTTTGATGTTCAATGTTTTCTGAATCAATATTTGATATGTTGTTAAGTTTGTTTACCCAAAAAGAATTTGAAAAGCTAATATTTAAAAAACCTTTAATTACTTCAAAATTACTAACTGCTGAAATGCTATCTTTTAAATAGTTTCCAATTTCAGTTGCAGTTTGTTCGGGTGATTTTTTGCTTATTTTTAAAAACGGAAAAACATTTATTGTATAATCGCCATTAAAATCTTTTTTTGTTTTTTGTACTTGTACTAGTTTTATATCAACGTTTTGTGAATACAAATTATTTATTGCCTTGCAAAATTCGTTACTTATATAGTTTTCTGTTATCATCTTATAATTTTTATCTTTGCAAATATATAACAAGTTTTGGGTTTAGTATAATTGTTGATTTTAGATTTATTTGTTTTATACATGAGTCTAATTTAAAAAGTATTCAGTTAAAGATTTTCAACATTTTTTACCCTTAACCCTAAAGGGAAAATGTTGAAAATAAGACTCCCTTTAGTGCAGGGGTAAATCTGATTTTTAACTTTCCCGATTTGAACCCTTTTTAGACTGGACTCATACATTGTTATTGATTTTAGTAATTTTGATTTTTGAACTTGGTATTTGGAATTTGAGATTTAGGGAGGTTAAAATATGTTAAACAAGGCAACGCAAATGCTTTAAATTTTGTCTTGTTGTTTAGAAATGAAAATTGAAATGTATTTTTGTAAAAAAATTAGAAATTATGACATCTGAAAAATTATTAATCTTCACAGTTTTATTTACCTTGTTTTTTAATACGTTATATTCACAAGAATATAAAATTAAAGTAAAAATAAAAAATTTACCAGAAAAGGACACATTATATTTAGCACATCGCTTTGCCGATAAACTATATGCAGATGACACAACTTTAGTTGATAAAAATGGTATAGGAGTTTTTTCGGGAACAAAAAAGTTAGATGGCGGAATTTATGTAGTAATAATTCCTGCACTCCGGAAACAATATTTCGAATTTTTAATTGATAAATCTATGCAGTTTAATATTGAAACTGATACTTCAAATTTTATCGAAAATATAAAAGTTACAGGTTCCGACGAAAATAAAATGTTTTTCGACTGGCAACGTGCTATGGCTCGTCTCGAAAAACAGATGAGATTTGCGTCAGATAAAATAAAAGAATTAACCGCTCAAAAAAATCAGGATTCTGTTAAAATATGGCAGGATAAAGGATTGACAATTGATAACGAACGTAAAGCATATTGGGAGAAAATAAAGAAGGACAACCCAACATCGTTACTCGCAAAAATTTTAAATGTGCTTACTCCAGTTGATATTCCCAATCCAAATTATCCCGAAAACATGGCTAAACGAGATTCACTTACACGACTATTTCAATATCTTTACAATAAAGACCATTATTGGGATAACATAGACTTTAGCGACGACCGGCTCTTACGTACTCCATTCATCGAAACAAAAATGAAAGAGTTTTTTAAGAATGTTGTACTTACTCATCCCGATTCACTTACAAAAGAAGCTATTAAGGTATGTGAATTATCACGAAAAAACAAGTATTTCTTCCAATATACTGTAATTTATATAACTAATTATTTCGAAACTTCGCAAATTATGGGCATGGACAGAGTTTTTGTAAATCTTGCCGATAAATATTATTTGTCGGGTGAATGCTGGTGGGCAGATTCAACACTTTTATCTAAAATGGGAGAGAGGGTTAACAAAATAAAACCTAATATGTTAGGCGAAATAGCTCCCGATTTGAAAATGGAAGATGTTAACGGAAAATGGCAGCAACTAAAATATATAAAAGCCGATTTCACTATTTTAATTTTTTGGGAACCAAGTTGCGGACATTGTAAAAAAGAAATACCTAAACTTTACGAATTGTATAAATCTATCAGAGATAAAGGTATAGAAGTGTTTGCAGTATATACCCAAAACGATACAACCGAATGGAAAAAATTTATTAATGAACATGTTATACTTGATTGGCTCAATGTATATGACAAATACCGCATTACAAATTTCCGAAATTTATACGATATTTATAGCACTCCAGTAATTTATATCCTAGATAAAAACAAGAAAATTATTGCAAAGCGCATTGGAATTGACCAAATTGAGAAATTCTTAGAGTTTGAAAGAAATAAAAATAAAAAGTAATGTTTAGGTGGGTTCTAAAATCCGATAGCTATCGGATTAATAATTGCGTCATGGCTGGTATAGTAACCCGCCATCTCCTTGTGTAAACGTCATGGCAGGCTGTCATTTTGAACTTGTCGAAAGGCTGCCATCTCTTAAAATTTTTTAGTTTTGTATTTATGGAAAGAGGTGTTTGCATTTATTTTATGACTAACATTAATAATGAGATGGCGGGTCAAAGCCCGCCATGACGAATTAACTTGACACATAGTAAAATTAACAATGCACGAAAATAATACAAAATTTATCAATAAATCAAATCAATTATGTACAGAAGTCCAACTATAACAAATTGTAAGACTCGAAATTGGAACAGAGTGATAATAGATAAAATTAAATATTATTTGAGAAAACAAAATTTAAATGACAACATTGTTTTTAAATACAGCCAAAATAAATTATTAGTTACAATTATTTTTTTTGTTCTTTTAATTTCACAATCAATAATATATGCACAGGGTTACAAAATTGATGTTCAGCTCAAACAGTTAGCCGATTCAAACATTTATCTCGGTTATCATTATGGTAACGAGCAGTATGTTATTGATACTACACATCTCGATAAAAATGGCAAAGGAGTTTTTGAAGGAAAAAACATTTTGCCCGAGGGTGTTTATATGATTGTATTTCCAAATATGAAATATTTTGATGTGCTAATGCCCGCCCAACAAGTATTTAAAATAAAAAATGATACTTCAAATTTGAATGTAAATTTAGAAATTGAAGGAAGTGTAGAAAATGAAATGTATGCAAAATATCAAAAGTTTTCGACCGAAATATTAAGCAAAATTGCTGAATTATCAAAAACCAATAATTCAGAAAATCAGAAACTTACAGATAGTTTACAGCTTGTTATTAGAAATGAAAGAAACAGGATAATAAAACAAGAACCAAACACTTTTTTTGCATCACTTTTAAAATCAATGGTTGACCCCGATATTCCCGAAAATCTTGCAAATCCTGATAATCCTGCCGATTTTGAAAAGAGAATGAACTATTTGACATCACATTATTTTGATAATTACGATTTTAACGATGAAAGATTATTGTTTTCGCCTGTACTTTACAATAAAGTGTTAACTTTTTATAGTAAGCTTGTTGAAAATAATACTGATACAATTATTAATTCAGTTGACAATATTCTTTCGCGAAGTTTTAAAAACACAGAAGTATATCGGTTCTTATTAAACTCATTATTAAGTACTTTCGATTTATCAGGCGAAATTCCTAACGATGAAGCATTTGTTTATATTGCCGAAAATTATTATTTAAAAGAATTAGCCCCGTGGGTTAACGAAAATTTTATTGAACGTTTAAAGAAACATGTTAACGACCTTAAACCTACGCTGATAGGAGCATCGGCTCCCCAACTTATTCTTTCAGATACAAGTGCAAATAAATTATCGTTGTACGATTTAAAATCGTGTTATACTTTAGTGATTTTCTGGAATCCCGAATGTGAACATTGTGCAGAATATTTGGCAGAGTTGAAAAATGTATATGACTCATTCGATGCAATTTTTTTTCAGGTATTTACTGTTCTTGCTACCGATAATCAAAAACTATGGAAAACATATATCCAAAACAATAAATTCAAATGGCTTAACGTTTATGACGCAACAAAAAAGAATGATTTTGTTCAAACGTATAAATTATTTATGATTCCAAGAATTTATTTGCTTGATAACAACAAACGCATTGTTTTAAAAGACTTTGAAATAAATGAACTTAATATTTTTTTGAATAAAAATAAAAAAAATGACTGCAGATAATAATAAAAATATTAACTATCCACCCGATTTAATAAGTTAAAAAAATATATACCATAGATTGCACAAACATCACAGATTAAAATAAAGTCAATTTTCATTAAGAAAACTACCGAAGGTAGTTTTAAATCTGTGTTAATTTGTGCTATCTGTGGCAAAAATGGCTTATATAGGGGTTGAGTAGTTACAATTTTTTAAATCAAAATTTTAATATTATAAAAAAAATATTTTTGTCAGGCAACGAATTTGTTACTATATTTGTCTTACAATTAAATAAAGAAATTTAAAACTATAATTTAATATGAAAAATTTTAGAACTATCTTGTTTTTTGCTTTACTTGTTTATGTTACAAGTATTAATGCACAGCAAAAAGTTGCTGTAACCGTAATTTTACAAAACAATTTTTGTCAGGCATATTACAACCACAGCCAGACTTCTTCAAAAATTGAATATCAAATTGCTGGCTTAACTAATGAATCAACTCAACAGTTTTCTGCGAAATTATTAAAAAGCGAAGGTGTTATTACGTCTTCTATGTCTTCAACAACAAATAATGGTATGTTTACCGGTAAATTAGAGGTAAACCCACAAACTAATTTCGAACAATTAAAAAATATTTTTATAAAAGCAGAAGTTGCTTTTATTAATCTTGAAAATGAGATATTTCAAATTGAAAATTGGAAATCATTTACAGAAGAACAATGTACAAAATTATCCAACTTTAACCAGATTATTTATAATATCGAAACTAAACGAAACTGGATTTTAAATAATCCTGCTGAAAAAGAAAAAGCCGAACAAAATGGATGGTTTACGAAAAATGACGAATATTTGAATAAAGCAGTTAATGATAAAAAAGAATTTTTGCAATCTATTAAATAATTTGAAAAATACTATATTATGAAAAAGATAAATTTGTTACTGATTTTTATACTGTTTATTTTTAACGTAAACAGTTTTGGGCAAGGTGCTAATTGTGCTACTGCCGACCCGTTTTGCACTGGAATGACTTATAACTTTCCTTTACAAACAAATAATGGTAGTGCTGAATCTGGTCCCGATTATACTTGTTTATACACACAACCAAACCCTGTTTGGTATTATTTATATATTGACCAACCAGGGCAAATAGATATTCATATTCAATCTACACCCGGACAACATGACGTTGATTTTTCTCTTTGGGGACCTTTTACTTCATTAAATAATTGTGGAAACTTAACAGCATCAAATACTGTTGATTGTAGTTATTCTACTTCTTATCAGGAAGATGCTAATATCCCTAATGCACAAACAGGTCAATATTACATTTTACTTATAACAAATTATTCCAATGCTACAACTGATGTTACTTTTAGCCAGACTAACAGTGGTTCTGGTGCCGGTTCTACTAACTGCAATCCTGTTATATGCTTTTTTGATAATATTACTTATACTGTAGGTGCTTGTGTTCCTCAAACAAACCAGTATTGTGTTAGTGGTACAATTCTTTACCATTTTACTCCACCTTATACAATTTCAACAGGTACTTTAGTAATAACTGATTATTCTAGTGGTGCTAATCAGATATTTTACCCACCTTTTAATAGCCCAACTCCATATAATCTTTGTGGTATCCTTTCAGATGGTTTACAACATACGTTAATATCTTATTTTTCTGATGCTCCAACTTGTGCTGATACAGTTACTTATACAGCTCCAGGTCCTTGTAATGCTTGTACAGCAAATGCCGGAAGTAATATAACAGTTTGCGGTTTAACAGCAAACTTAAATGCAATTGAAAATACCGGAGATGTTAATACTCATTGGCTCGCTCAATCGGGGATTACTTATAGCGGTACAGGAATTAACTCCCCTACTGCTACTATAACTGCCTCAACAGCAGGAGTATATAATTTAGTTTGGCAGGTTACAAACTCCGGTGGTTTAACTTGCAGTGATACTACTACTGTTACATTTCAGGCAATTCCAACATCTTCTTTTACAACAGCCACCCCTATATGTGCAGGTCAAACAAGTACAATGACATATACCGGTACCGGAGGTTCTCAATTTAACTGGAGTTTTGTAAACGGAACACCTTCATCTGCTTTAACAATTGGACCTCATGTAATTACATATTCTGCTGCCGGCAGCCAAACTGTAAGTTTATGGGTTACCAGCTCAAATGGTTGCCAGTCTGATACAACAACTCATACAGTAGTTGTTAATTCCATTCCTTCTTCGGCATTTACTGCTCAAAGCCCTATTTGTATTAATAGTTCAAGTTTGGTACAAACTCCATGCAACGGAAATTACAGCTACCAATGGAACTGGGGAAGTGGAACTGCTGTTCCAGGCACCGGTTGCGGTCCTCATTCAGTAACATGGTCTTCAACAGGGGCTCAAAATATTTATTTAACTGTTACAGATGTTGTTACTGGCTGCGTTTCTACTGCAACTTTGCAACAAGTTCAGGTACTTGATTCTACTACTTTAAACTGCTGTATTTCTCCAAGTCCCAATGCTGGTCCCGATGCAAATGTTTGCGGTTCTACTTATAGTTTACAAGGTTCTATCCCTGCTCCAGGGAATGTAGGAAACTGGACACAAACAAGCGGTCCAGGTAGTTCAATTTTTGGAAGTTCATCGGCTTATAATACTAATGTAACTGTTAATTTGGCTGGCGTGTATCATTTTCAGTGGTACGAAGTTAGCGGAGCATGCGATTCTACCGATGAGGTTATTATAACTTTTACAGAACAACCTATAGCTAACGCAGGCGATAAAGGTAGTATTTGCGGTTTAAACTACCCTCTTGGGGCAACTCCGAGTGTAAGTGGTTCAACTGGTTTTTGGACAACTATGGCACCAATGACTGCTACCATTACCCCTGCTACTTCTCCTAACGCAAATGCACATGCTGATGTAGGCTATGGAACTTACTTCTTTATATGGACCGAAATTAATGGACCTTGTGCAAGCAAAGACACTGTTAGAGTTGATTTTCTTGAAATACCTAATGTAAGTGCCGGTGTTGATACAACTGCCTGCGGACAAACTGCTTACCTTATTGCAGATAGTTTATATCCTGGTTATTGGACTTCTTCGGAATCAACAATATTTAATCCAGATGCAACTTCTCCGACTGTATCAGTTTGGATTCAACAATTTGCACAAACTACTCATAATGTTACATTTACATGGCATGCTTTTAATGGTATTTGTCCCGGTTCTGATGTTGTAAATATTACATTTATAAAACCTCCACATGCCGAAGCTGGTTCTACACAATCTATTTGTGGTGCATCAGGGCAATTAAGTGCCGATACTATTGGCAGTGGAATTGTTAATGCATGGTGGACAAGCAGCGTTTCCGGTATAAATATTAATTATACAGGTGGCGACCCAATTCCATGGAACCCATATATTGATGCAAGTTCACTTGGTAATAATTTTTGGGTTAATAGCCAACATCCTGTATATTTTTATTGGCACGCTTTAAACGGTGCAAGTTGTAGTTCGGTTGACAGCACCCTCGTAACATTTTACCAAATTCCTGATGCCGATGCAGGTTTAGATACTTCAACTTGCGGTTTATCTTATAATTTAACTGGAAGCTGGAGCATTGTTAACCATACTGGATTATGGAGTTCCCTTGCAGGAAATCCGGGTACAGCAAATTTTATTCCATCAACTAATGTTACCTCGCTTGTAACAGTTTCAAATTTTGGTATATATACTTTTATTTGGAAAGAAATGAATCTTGGTAATCCAACTTGTTTAACCCGCGATACTGTTGTTATTAATTTTAAAGTTGTTCCAATGCCCGATGCAGGTATGGATTTTGGCGTTTGCGGTATATTTGCATATATATGTGCAGATACAACAGTTTCTGATGGTCAATGGAGTAATGAACAGGGTGGAGTTGCTTTTTATGACGCACCTATTGATTCTTTGACACACTATAATTCGTTATATAAGGATTCTGCATGTACTTGGATTAGGTATAGCTCACCAAATGATACCGTTACAATGTTTTGGACAGAATTTAACGGTGTTTGCTATGGTCGGGATTCTGTAAATGTTTATTTTGGAAGCATACAAGCTGCAGATCAAAATGTTGAACCTACTGATACATTTGTTTGCGGTCCAACTTTCTACCATTTGAATGCACAACAACCTGAATATGGTTCGGGTTACTGGATTGATACAGTTGCAAATACAGTTTTTTCGCCAAGCCCTAATAATAATAATAATCTTACTGCAACAATAGATACAGGTGGTACAAGTTATTATGGATGGCATCATTTTTATTGGATAACAGATAATGGGGGTTGCCGCGATACATCTACTGTTGTTCCGGTATTGTTTATCGAAAAACCTGTTGCAAATGCTGGCTTAAATTATTGGCCCGGATTATTTGGTCCCAACAATGAAATAAAAACTGATACTGTTTGCGGATTATCGTGGCAAATGGGAGCAATTCCTTCAGTTGGTATAGGACAATGGTATTCGGTGGGAACAAATGTTCACTTCGATTCATTAACAGGTCCGCCAATTACTAATAATCCAACTGACAGTCTTTATTTATCATGTAGCGGTTGTTATACAGTATTTAATACAGTTGGCAATCAATATCAGGAGTTTATATGGCAGGAAAATAATAATGGATGTTTCGACAGCGATACAATCCGTTTATATTTTGCACCGTACCCAAGCGGTCAGTTTGACGTAACAATTCCACAATGCCGCCACGACAATTCAATGATTATTGCAACAACATGGAATTTACCAAATAATGTTGATTATGGTATAACAAATTTCTATTGGCAATATCCAAACGGGGTTTTAGATTCTTCAATTGCAAATGCAAATAATTCTGATACAATTTATGTAAGCTGGGCAGCAGGCGAACAACATCCTGTAACACTTATCACAACAAATCAATGGGAATGTCAGAGTGGAACTGCAACTCATAATGTAGTAGAGCCGCTTCCATTTAGTCCTATTTACGATTTAATCGAAGCATCTTGTGGTAATTGTAATGGCGAAATAGAATTAAGTACTTCATACATAAATCCTTCAAATGACACCCTTACAAATTATTACACGTTTAATTGGACAGATTCAATTTTCGGAAATTCACCGGCTCTTATTCAGGATAGTTTGTGTCCATTAACTTCTTACGGAATAATTGTAAACGGACAATCACTTTCGCCTGATGCAACCCCCGGTTCGTATTGCCACGACTCAATTGCAATTTTTATGCCCGATACCGGTTATGTAAATGCACAATTCGATACACTAATGTTAGAACAGAACGAAGCAGCACCATACAATGTGCAATTTATAAATACTTCAACTGGTGGTCGCAAATATTCGTGGAGAATTTATGATGAAACAGGTGAACTTATATACACAAGCACATTAGAAGATCCAACTTACAATTTCGAAGATGAAGGTTGTTATCAAATAGTGTTAGTTGCAACAAGCAAATGGTATTGCAAAGACACAATGATTTTTAATCCGTTATGTGTTGACGCACCGCCAATACTCGAAGTTCCGAATTCATTTACGCCAAATAGTGATGGACAAAATGATTTATTCCGCGTTCACAGCAAATCAATTTTAGAGTTTCATGCTGTAATTTTAAATCGCTGGGGTAAAAAATTATACGAATGGGATAATGCCGATGGTTATTGGGATGGTAAAGTAGGAGGTTCGGAAGCTGCTCCAGGAGTATATTATTATATTATAACTGCTAAAGGCAAAAAAGAAACCGATTATGAATTTAAAGGATTCTTCTATTTGTTACGAGAAAAATAAAATTTATTAATATCGCTAAAAAAAGAGGCTAAAAGCCTCTTTTTTAGTAATATGTTTTTATTGTCAATTAAGGAATAATATTTGATGTTAAAATGAAAATTATAAAAATGAAATTTTTAATTTTCTCATTTATACTCTTTTTTTTCACTTTTAAAATGTATTCTCAGGAAAAAGGTGATTTCAGAATGGGTATGTATGCACAGGTAAATTCTTTACAAGATAGAGAAACTCCAATGTTTGGAATTACTTGCGAATATTTTTTAAGCAATAAACTTTCAATGAATTATAAATATGGCATTGGTTTAAATAATCAGGGAACAATTACAGCACACATAAACCCATCAATACTATCTATATTTTTTATTCAATCAGGCGATGCATTAATATTTTCGTTTATGATACCCGAAGGTTTAAGTTATCATATTTACCCTAAAGAAAACCTTGAGGTTGCACCTTATATTAATCCTTTAGGTTCAGAAATTAATATGTACGAAAATCCGGCAATTGCTTTATCATGTAACTTTGGTATGAATATTCATATAAAACCCACAAAAGATTTAAGTATAACACCTAATTTAGGAGCAATGATAGTATATGGTAATTATGAAGTTGTGCCTAATGTTGGATTATCAATAAATTATAATTTTCATTAAAGAATTGAAAATGGCTAAATATTATTTAGTATGAAAATTGGCTAAATAATATTTTGATGTGTTAGATATGAATAAATTATAACTTTGCCTAATTTTTATTTTAAGATGCTATGGAAAAATATGCAAGTTAAATGTTTTTTTGTTCCTTTAGGAACAATATATTGGTAGAAAATAAAACGTTTAATTAACCAAAGTCCCGTCAGGGACGAAATATAAACAACAGGCAATCACCTAATTATACAAAGGCAAGAAGAACAGACAAAAAAAACATTTCTCGAAGAATACAGGGAATTTTTAATCCGATAGCAATCGGATGCCTTTGAAATAAAATTTGATGAACGCTCTATTTTTAAACCTATAGAATATTGAGCGATTATTTCGTACCGGAGTTTACACTGACGAAGGAAGTGGCACTTTATTTGGGGTGGAAATAAATTCTACCAATAGTTCGGCAAGCTCACTACAGGTATTTTGTCCCTATCGGGACATTAAAAAAATCACCCAACACATCAAAATATTATTTAGCATGAAAATTCTTTTCTGTTTCAAATTCTCATGTTTTTATTAACTTTGCAATCTTATAAAATAAAATTACATGTTTGAGAATTTATCAGATAAACTTGAGAGGTCGTTTAAGTTATTAAAAGGTGAGGGTAGAATTACAGAGATTAATGTTGCCGAAACTTTAAAAGAAGTTCGCAGAGCATTACTTGATGCCGATGTTAATTATAAAATAGCAAAAACTTTTACAGATACCGTAAAGGAAAAAGCTTTAGGGCAAAATGTTTTAAAGTCGGTTAAACCAAGCCAGATGCTTGTTAAAATTGTTCACGATGAACTTGCTTCTTTAATGGGCGGTGAGCGTACCGATATAAATTTAAAAGGCAATCCAACTGTAATTTTAATGTCGGGCTTGCAAGGTTCTGGTAAAACTACATTTTCGGCAAAACTTGCAAATTATTTAACAACAAAAAAGGGACGTACAGTATTAATGGCAGCTTGCGATGTGTATCGTCCTGCGGCTATTGAGCAATTAAAAGTTCTTGGAGAGCAAATAAATGTTCCGGTTTATAGTGAAGACGGTAATCAAAATGCAGTAAAAATTGCTCAAAATGCAATTAAAGAAGCTAAATTAAAAGGAATAAATACAGTTATTATTGATACCGCTGGTCGTTTAGCTATTGATGAGCTGATGATGAAAGAAATTGCAGCAATAAAATCAGCAGTTTCGCCAGAAGAAATTTTGTTTGTTGTTGATTCTATGACTGGTCAGGACGCTGTTAATACTGCAAAAGAATTTAATGACAGATTAGATTTTAATGGAGTAGTTTTAACAAAACTCGACGGCGATACAAGAGGCGGAGCAGCACTGTCAATAAAATCAATTGTAAATAAGCCGATTAAATTTGTTGGTACCGGTGAAAAAATTGAAGCGTTAGATGTATTTCATCCCGAACGTATGGCAGATAGAATATTGGGAATGGGCGACATTGTTTCGTTAGTTGAACGTGCCGAGGAACAATATGATGTTGAAGAAGCACGCAAATTGCAAAAGAAAATTGCTAAAAACCAATTTAGCTTCGATGATTTTCTTTCGCAAATACAACAAATAAAGAAAATGGGAAATATTAAAGACCTTGCTTCAATGATACCTGGAGTTGGCAAGGCTCTTAAAAATGTTGATATTGATGATGATGCATTTAAAAGTATTGAAGCAATTATTCATTCAATGACACCCGACGAAAGAGCAAATCCTGCTATTATTAATGGTAATCGCAGAAAAAGAATTGCAACGGGAAGCGGTACCGATATTCAGGAAGTAAATAAACTTATTAAGCAATTTGACGAAACTCGTAGAATGATGAAAATGTTTAGTGGTGGCAATAACAAAGTGAAAAACGTCATGAGGAACATGAAACAATAGTTTTTCTTAAATTTTCAATAATTTGTTTTGAAAATCATACAAAAGTTTTGATAAATTTATTTTTCATTTGAATTTAATATATACAGCAAACGGGATAAATTTCCGCATTTTATGAACACAAATAGGTATAGCCCAAAACCTCAAGCTCAAAGTCTCAAATCCCAAGCCCCAAACTTGGAATTTGGGATTTGAAATTTGGGACTTGGGTTCTTGAAACTTGGGTTCTGCAGGTTATACCATACACCCTTATACCATTTACCTGAAACCCCGAAGTAATAATTTACCACGTGGGATATATTTTATAAGTTCATATATCGTTATCCAACATATTATCCAACGTGGTAAAACCCGTTCAAAGTATAATCTGTTTCAATTCATTTATTGTTTTGCTGTAATCATTACTATTGCTTTTTTTGCCTGATAAAACTTTTTCTATTGTATTAAGTTCATTCAAAATATATATTAAAGTTTGCTCTTTATTATTGTTTGTTTCTTTATTGATTATATCGGTAATGTTAGAAGTAAGCCTGTGAATATTTTTTTCAACTTCATAGGCAATTTGTTTTGAAAAATAATTTTTGAAAATATTCCTGAATATAAACATCGGAAAAAGAAACCAAAGCAAATCAATATTACTGTCAAAAGTGCGATATATTGAAATATCGGGTTGTTTTAAAGGTTTAAATTCAGGTTTCCATTCGTCAGAACTAAGTTTTATTTCTAATACTTTAAAAATATTTTCACTTAGTTTTTCCCTTAATGACTTTGTATAAAAACTGAAATGAGCATTTATTTTATTGAGTATTTCATTAAATTGTAATTGCTCTTTATCAGCAATGTTTTTTAATTTCAATGTTAAAGCTGACTTTAGCCAATTCTCATATTTTCTTGTTAATTGGTAAAGATTTCCTTTCCATAATGGAAATTCATTGTTTAAATCATTTCGCAATTCACTTAATAAGTTTTTACTATATTTTTCAAAAATATTGTAAACAGTATCTCTTACACGTGATTTGCTGTCAGCTGTAATTAAACGTAATTCCTGTTGAATAAATACTGTATTTACCTTTTCATCAAAGATTTTTTCTTTTAACAGTTTTTTTTCATCATCAGTTTTGAGTGATGTTTTGTAAGCAATGTCAATATAATTCTGTAATTTGGTTGCAATGGATAAAACTTTATGCTGATATATTTTTTCAATTTCATTATCATATCTTTCTAATAATGGTTTACATATATTTTTGTGAAAAGCATTTTTAAAAAATTCAGTATTATTGAAAATCGAATAACTAAAAATGTCAATATTTTTCCCGATTTCTTTTTTTAAAGAAGTTTGCAGAAACAAAATAATTTCTTTCAACTGTTCACTTGTAAATAAATCAGTCTTGGTGAGTAAACATACTTGTTTATATGAACAATCGTTAAGCTCTTTTATCAGTTTTAAATCAAATTCCGATAATGGTCTTTCGGCACTGATGCAAACTACGGCAATAGTTGCTTCTGTTGACCACTCCTCAGTGGTTTGCGTGTTTTTCAGAAAAATGCCGCCTATTCCGGGCGTGTCAATAAAACACAGCCCTTTATATTGTTTTAATTCCGGAATTTCAATATTTGCAATAGCAACACCTTTAGCATTACCGGGGTTTTTTGATTCAGTTACATAATTTTCTATTTCATTCAAATTTATTTCTTCTGTTCTGTCATTATTAAATTTAATGTATGTTTTTTCTTTTTCTCCAAAACAGATTCTTGTAATTACAGAAGTAGCAGGAATAACAGCCGTTGGCAATATTGGTTTTCCGATAATGCTATTGATAAAAGAACTTTTGCCCGCTTTAAATTGTCCAAATATAGCTATATCAATAAATTTTTCTGATAGTAAATTTTCGGCAGAAACAATTAACCGTTGCAATGAGGTCAATTCATATTTTAAACAAATGTTTTTAATTTCGTTTAACAGGATTTGCATAATTCAGTTTCTTAATGTTGCCACTATTCGTAAAGGGTTTAATAATAAATCAAGTGCATCGGTAATGTCTTTACATACAATATCAGCATTATACATTGTTTTTGATGATGTTCCTTCTTTTTGTATGACTGCTATTCCAAGTGCAGCATTTTTTAACATCAACAAATCATTTGTTCCATTACCTATGGCAATTACTTTTTGTTTTCCAAGTCGGGTTATGAACTGCAACTTTTGTAACTGCTGATTATTTCCCATAAGAACCGAACACTGACATGGGATTTCTTTTAAGTTATCAACAGCTTTGCCAAAGGTATCGGCAGTTATTACATGAATATTAATTTTATCAGCCAAAGAGTTTAATTTTTGTTTTACACAGGGAATCAGGATACCATCAACGGCAAGCGTACCGTTGTAATCAAGTACGAGGTGTTCCGCTTTTATGGTCTTACTGCCGGGTATTTTAATTATTATCATAGAAATTATTTTGTTTTTCAATATATTACACCTCTCTGCTGATAATTTTTAATTTTCATTTTTTTTTGAATTAAAGAATTAATATTAAAATGATTGTAATGCTTTTTTTCTAAGTTTATTTTTTTCTTTTTCGTTTGGATAGGCTCCACCGTAAATTGCTTTTTCCCATTCTCCGTACATTGGATTGGGCAAAAGAATAAATTTATCACCAAATTTATTTTTCAAGCTATCTACTACATTAAAACCATAATTATTGGAGCGATTTGCGAAAATCTCGTCAAAATCTCTTAAATTATCACCCACAAATAAAAGAATTTGATAATCTTTTGCAATTTGTTTAAATCTTGGAATTTTGCTACTTTCTTTATTAACTCTTAAATAAATATGTTTTTCATCAGCAAAAGGGAAATTTTCATTATTCATATTTTTAATTGTTGCATCTTTTTCATCAATATCACGATTCGAAACATAGAAAATTTCACATCCTTTTGATTTTGCATAATTTGTAAATTCTACCGAACCCGGCAAAGCTTTTGCTTTTGCTAATTTTGTCCATTCCTTCCATGTTTCGGAAGTATAAGACAATCCTTTTTTTATTAACATACTTTGGTACGGTGAATTATCTAATACCGTTTCGTCAATATCAAGAATAACAACATTTTTAGTTTTCTCTTTCTGTTTTTTTAACTGTTTATCTAATGCTATTTTTGCATAATTATAACATTGATAATACAATGCCCGCATTTCAGCAGATTTTTGAAACCATAAAGTTGCATCAACTAAATGTTCTGATGCAGATATTTCCAAACTATCACAAACAGTTTTTTGTTTTTGGTTTTGAGTTTTGGAATTACATGAAATCAGGTAAATTCCTAAAATTAACATTAGAAAAATTGTGTGTTTTTTCATTTTCTAAAATTTAAGTAACTAATCAGAGTCAAAGTTAATTTGATTTTTTATTTAACATACAAGTTCTTCTCTCAAATATTATGT
>MENF01000131.1 GCA_001769035.1 Bacteroidetes bacterium GWA2_32_17 | reverse complement strand
AAATACCAAATAAAAATACGGTTATTTATCTAATTGTTAATAACTTATTGAAAATTGTTAATAAGGGGGTTTTTAGACAGTCTGACGGCAACAGTTACTGATTTATGTCCCGGTTCAATTGGAGTAGGTGTACTTGATGCCACTTTCGCTTATGGAACTGCTTCCGATTCAATAAGTTGTCTGACAGTAATTGCAAAAACCTTTTCTGAAAATGCAATGAAAGTATCACCTAATCCTGTTTCCGGTAGTTTTTCATTAACTTTTAATTCTGATTTGCAAGGAATTTCTGAATGCAGAATTTTAAATGTAATTGGAGAAACAATATATAACGAAACCATCGAAACAACAGGTGTTTTACAAAAAGACATTAATGTTTCTTCTTTTGCTAAAGGAATTTATTTTATAGAAATTGTAAATGGAACAAGTATTTATCGTAGCAAATTCATAAAGGAATAAATAGTGTTTGTCCAGAATGTCCGATTTCTACGTTATTCTCATTTTTAAATCAGTCATTTACTTCAGTAAACTCCTGATATTTAAAAATTTCGAATGCCTTGAACTCGAACATTCTGGTTCAAACACTTTATGGACTGGCACTAAATAGAATTTACCTGTAAAGTCAAGCATTTTTGAATTTTGTAGTTTTAAGTTTCAGGTTTAGAGTTTAAAGTTTTGGGTTTAATAATGAACTATAAACTACAACGGATGAGAAATTACAAAAAAACTTCAAACGAATTTTTTCTTCCTTGTGATTCCGGAGCGATTCGAACGCTCGACCCACAGCTTAGAAGGCTGTTGCTCTATCCAACTGAGCTACGGAACCAAATGAGGTTGCAAAACTACAATAATTTTTTATCTTCGCAAACTTCTATTAATACTCCGTATGAAGATTTTGGATTAATAAATGCAATATCCAAACCTTCGGCTCCTTTTCGAGGTGTTTTATCAATTAACTTAACTTCTTTACTTTCTAATTCTTGCAACACATTTTCAATTTTGTTAACTGCAAAGGCAATATGGTGAATTCCTTCGCCTTTTTTTGAAATAAAATTTCTAATCGGACCATCAGGTTCAGTTGACTCTAAAAGTTCGATTTTTGTTGTTCCAACCATAAAAAATGCAGTTTTTACTTTTTGGTCAGGTACTTCTTCAATCGAATAACACTTTAACCCCATCATTTTTTCATAAAATTTTATTGCTTCAGACAGGTTAGAAACAGCAATGCCAATATGTTCAATATGAGTTATTTCCATACTAGTATATTTAAAATAAAAAATCTGAAATAATTAATGCACAATATTAATAATAAAAATTTGTTTGTTATAAAAGAATTTTCATATATTTGTAATTCAAAAATAAAATTAAATTGTTTAATTTATGAGAAATTTATTGTTCTTAATTTTTATCAGCACTTTGTTTTTGTTTAGCTGTAAACAAAAAGACAGAGAGGAACCACTTATTATATTAAATGGCGATAATCCTATGACTGTTGTTTTAGGTTCAATGTGGATTGACCCCGGAGCAACGGTTGATGATAATTTTGATGGAAGCAGTATTCAAAACTCAATGACAGTAACACATAACATTGATATTAATGGTCCTGATAATGGTCCCGGACCAACTAAATTAACTGGTACTTATCAAGTTACATATACTGTTTCTGATAAATCGGATAATGTTGCAACTGTTGTAAGAACTGTAAAAGTTGTAAATTCATCAGAATTGTTTGCAACAAAATATGAAACAGATATTAATGCAGATATTCAGGAACAAATTGTAAAAGATACAATAATTCTTTCGCAGGATATGACTTTTGACACAAGAAAAAATTATAAAGTTTGGTTTTCAAGATTAGGCGGTAAAATAAATGATAACCACGATTCTATTGTCAGTACTGCCGATACAATAGCAAATACTATAAGAGTTGGAGCATATTTTTTTAATGATTCTATTAAAATTAATGATTCTACTAAAATTCTTCGTGATTCTATTATAATTCTTCGCCAGACTTATTATATCAAAGAAAAAATTGGAACTAATTTAGTTCCTTATTTATATCAGGTAAAGGGATATGATACTTTATGCAAAATTCTTGACCCTATTGACCCTTATTTTGTTATAAAATATAAAATTGAAAAATGGAAAGTTGATATGTTATATGGTACATGGATAGATACTCTTGGTAGGAACTGGAAAATTTATAAATCCGGCAATGTTACAGAAACTTGGATTAGATTCTAAATTATAATTATTAAGTTTAAAATGAAAAGCTACCTTAGCGGTGGCTTTTTTTATGAGAAATTATTTTAATCAAATAAAAGTACTATTGTTTCGTATTAGTGTTTTGCTAATTGTTTATCAAATTTGCAGACTGCTTTTTCTTGTTTTTAATTTTTCAACTTTTAAAGTTTCAAATACCAGCGATATTATAATTTCGTTTATTTGGGGAATACGTTTTGATTTATGGGTAATATTATGGTTTAATTTATTATATGTTTTGTTCTTTGTTTTTCCTAATAATTTAATAAAGAAGAAAGGCATTCAGCGTTTTTTACATATCTATTTTATTGTTGTTAATTCGATTGTTATTATTCCAAATTTTATTGATATTGAATATTTTAAGTTTACAAATAAGCGTTCTACATCCGATTTGTTAAGCTTAATAAGTACAGGTGATGATACATTAAATTTGTTCCCTCAATTTTTAAAGGATTTTTGGTATATTATTATAATATGGTTAGCTCTGGTATTTTTAATATTTAAAATATATGGTTTATTTAAAATTAAACGAATTGAAAACGAGATAATTAAAACCAAACACATTATATATCAACTAATAATTTTTGTTTTCATTGGCTTTTTTATTTTTATTGTTTTAAGGGGAACTAATTTACGACCTGTAAATATAATGAGTGCTGCTCGCTTTGTTACATCAAATGAAGTTCCGCTTGTGTTAAATACTCCTTTTTCGATTATTAGAACACTAAGCAAAGATAATTTAACGGTGCATAATTATTTTAAAGAAAAAGAAGCTGAGAAATATTTTTCACCGGTTTATAAAATTCCTGTAAGTAACAATGTTTCAAATAATAAAAAAAATGTTGTAATAATTATTCTCGAAAGTTTTTCGAAAGAATATATAGGATATTTTAATAAAAATTGCAGTGGCTTTACACCATTTCTCGATAGTTTGTTTGCAAAATGTTTAGTGTTCGAAAATAGTTATGCAAACGGTAAAAAAAGTATCGAGTCGTTGCCGGCTATTCTTGCCGGAATTCCGTCGCTTAGCGAAACGCCTTACGTACTTTCAAAATATTCGACTAACAGAATTGAGGGATTGCCAAGCATTTTAAAAAAACATGGCTACAACACTTCATTTTATCATGGTGGAAGCAATGGAACTATGGGTTTCGATAATTTTTCGTTTATGGCAGGATGTGATAAATATTATGGTAAAAATGAATACCCAAATACGGCTGATTATGACGGAAACTGGGGAATTTGGGATGAGCCATATTTGAAATATTTTGCAGAACAATTAGATAATAAAAAAGAACCATTTTTTTCGGTTGTTTATTCACTTTCGTCGCATCACCCTTATAAGGTTCCCGAAAAATATAAAGCTAAATTACCAAAAGGTAAATACGAGATTTTTCAAAGCATTGCTTATACCGATTTAGCTTTACGTGAGTTTTTTGAAAAAGCGAAAAATGAAGAATGGTTCAATAATACTGTGTTTTTAATTACAGCCGACCATACATTCTGGGCTTTAGATGACTTTTATAACAACAGAATCGGAATGTATTCTGTGCCTATTGTTATGTACGGTGTATCAGACACTGCATTAAAAGGTGTAAATTATAACATTATGCAACATTCTGATATATCTCCAACAATTATACAATATCTAGGTTTTAAACAATCTTTAATTTGTTTTGGCAGAAGTGCTTTAGATACTAATAATTCCCATTTTTCAATTAACTATATTAGTGGTAATTATCAGCTTGTTAAAAATAATTACATACTATTGTTCGATGGAGATAAAAGTGTAGCTTTGTTCGATTTTAAAAAAGATATAATGTTAAAAAATAATATTATTGATAATTTAAAACAAACTAAAGTAGAAATGGAAAAAATTATTAAATCCATTATTCAAAGTTATAATAACAGAATTATTAATAATAAATTAATAGTGAAATAGTTATATGGGTAGTTTTTTTACAGTTGAAATTTTGCATAAATTTTTAAAATTTGGAGTTGTAGGATTTTCTGGTGTTATTGTTGATTTTGGGTTTACTTTTTTGTTTCGTAACATTTTAAAAATAAATCAATATGTTGCAAATGCAATAGGCTTTACTATAGCTGCAACGTCAAATTATTTTTTAAACAGAGTTTGGACTTTCGAAAGCAACAACCCTAAAGTTTTAATTGAATTTAGTGAGTTTTTCTTAATTTCGTTAATAGGGTTGGGGATTAACAGTTTGATTTTGTGGCTCTTGGTAAGTAAATTTAAAATGAAATTTTATTTCGCTAAAGTTTTTGCAATTGCTATTACTACTTTGTGGAATTTTGTTGCTAATGTTTTATTTACATTTAATTAAAAAGGACGCTGATTTTCGCAAGTCTATACTAATTGTTCAGTCGCAGATTTACGCGGATTAATACTGATTTGTTTTTCGTTTTTATCAGTTTTATCTGCGTTAATCGGCGTCTAAAGTTTCTTTCTTAAAATTTTCTTTTCGGCATTTTTCTTTTTTTCATCTAACCGCTTTTGTATTGAAGCTTTTGAAGGTTTCGATTTTACTCTGATTTTTTTAGGTTTTAATGCCTTTTCAATTAATAAGTAAAATGCCTCAATAGTTTTTTCTTTATTTTTTAGTTGCGAACGTTCGGTTTGACGCACAATTATAAGTTCGTTTTCGTTGTTTATTTTGTTAGTAAGTTTTTCAAAAATAATTTCTTTTTCATTTTCCGATAACAAAGCACACTCAATAACATTAAACCGCAATTCTACACGGCTGTTAACTTTATTAACATTTTGCCCACCGGGACCCGAACTGCGTGATGTTAAAAATTTAAACCACTTTGAGAAATCGTATTGTTTTGCTTTTTTATAATCCACTTGCGATGTATTTTTTTCTAAGAAAATATTCTACAAATTTAATAATAAATAAATTTTAACATTGATTAATAAATTGAGAGAAATAAAGAAATATATCTTTGCTAAAATTCAAATTATAAATGGAAAATAATTCTTCACATAATGTAAACCCAAATTTGCTGATGGCAATATTAATGGTAACATTATTTTTTAATGCATTTATGGGTGCTGCTGTAAATATTGCAATACCCATTATTGCAAAAGATTTTTCGATGAGTGCGGTTGAAAGTAGTTGGGTTGCTATGTCGTTTTTATTGTCATCAGCAATGTTTCTTTTGCCTTTTGGTAAAATAGGGGATATATACGGAAGAAAAAAAGTATTCCTGATAGGAAACATTATTTTTACTCTCTCTACTCTTTCTTGTGCTTTTTCAAGTAATAGTTTAATGTTAATTTCTTTTCGATTTATTCAAGGTATTGGTGGTGCAATGATTATGAGTACAGGAATGGCAATTGTAACTTCTGCTTTTTCGCCTAAGGAACGTGGAAAGATGCTCGGATTAGTCGTTTCGGCTGTTTATCTTGGTTTAACTGCTGCACCGGTAATTGGAGGAATATTAACACAGGTTTACAGTTGGCATAGTATATTTATTGTTAGTGTAATTGCAGGCATACTTGTTATTACAGGAATTTTAGTGAGAGTTAAAGGTGATTGGTTGGATGCAAAAAATGAGAAACTCGATTATTTCGGTTCAATTATTTATATGTTCTCAATTTTTATGCTGATGTATGGTTTTTCTAAATTGCCAGAATATAAAGCTATTGTAATTGCTTCTATTGGATTAATAGGTATAATTCTATTTGTTATTTATGAAAAACGCATTCTGTTTCCTGTTCTTAACATAAAACTTTTTATCAGTAATAAAGTTTTTGCTTTTTCAAATCTTGCTGCACTTATAAATTATGCTGCAACATTTGCAATAACATTCTTGCTAAGTTTATATTTACAATACGAAAAAGGTTTGCAACCCAGAGATGCTGGTTTAATTTTGATAACCCAGCCCGCAATTATGGCTATTACAGCTTTAATATCGGGGAGGTTATCCGATAAATTCGATTCAAGAATTTTAGCATCAATAGGAATGGCTATTACTGTTGTTGGATTAGTTTTATTGTTTAATTTAGATTCAGAAACAACAAATTTATTTTTAATAATCAGTTTGGTAATAGTTGGAATTGGTTTTGGTATGTTTTCAACTCCAAATACAAATTCTGTAATGAGTTCTGTTGAAAAAAGACAACTTGGAATTGCTTCTGCAACAATAAGTACAATGCGAATTATGGGACAAATCCTAAGTATGGCAATTGCTGCAATGGTAATTCATATTTTTTTAGGTGATGCAAAAATTTCAAAAGATAATGTAGGATTATTTATGCAGAGCTCTAAAGTGATATTCCTGATTTTTGCTATTCTTTGTTTTATTGGCATTTTTGCTTCGTTAGCAAGAGGACAAAAAAAATTAACTGAAACTTAAAAAAGTAAGTAGCCAGTGTTGTAACGCCAAAGGGAACAAAACATTTAAGTATTCATAATTAAGTGTGCTGAATTCAATGCGTCTAAAAAGAATTTTTATTTCAAGTTGTCGATACCGTATAAAGGCAAATTAGTTAACCATGATTCTTTGCGGTAATCAGACATTGATATTCTGATGGCACTATTCAAATCAAATTTTTGAATAAATGCCTTAAGACTTTTTGCTTTTAGATTTTCTTCTGCTTTAACTTCAACAGCCACTATATTTGTAGGTGTTTGCACTACAAAATCAACTTCTCCGTCGGAGCGTTCAGAACTCCAATAATTAATTTGAAATTTTGGATTAATAATTAATTGCTGCAGTACATATTGTTCTGTCATTGAACCTTTAAATTCCTGAAACAATTTATTACCATTGAGCAATACCGAACTGTCAATTTTATTCATAGCTGCAAGCAATCCTATATCTACAATAAAGAGTTTAAATGATTTTAAATCTTCATAAGATTTTAATGGAATAGCAGGTTTTGAGATTTTGTAAACTTTATGTACTAAACCACAGTCTTCAATCCACAATAAAGCAGTTTCATACTCTTTAGCTCTTGAACCGGTTTTGATTAAACCATAAATAAATTTTTTGTTTTCTTTGGATAATTGTGCTGGAATACCTTTCCAAAGCATTCTGATTCGTGGTGTTAAATTTTCTGGAGCATGTTTTGAAAAATCATTATCGTAAGTCTGCAAAATGTTGAGTTGAATCTCACGTACTTCATCGTAATCACTATTTTCGGCAAAAGCTCTAACTGCTTCGGGCATTCCACCTACATAATAATACTGGCGTAAACGTTCAATATAGCGGCTTTTGAAAGCGGTTATCAATTTCCAGTCTCCGTCCTTAACAAGTTCAGCCAAGTCGCTCTCACCCATTGCTTTAAGAAATTCAAAATAGTTCATCGGGTATAAATCTAAAAACTCAACTTTACCAACAGGAAAAGAAGTATTTTTATGCAAAGCCATTCCTAATAATGAACCAGCAGCTACAACATGAAATTCGGGTGCATCTTCGCAGAAATATTTTAATACTGTAACACCTCTATCAGCAGCTTGAATTTCGTCAAATATTATTAATGTTTTTCCGGCAATAGGTGTTACACCTGTTGCTAACTTAATGGCACGCATAATTCGTTGAATATTAAAATCTTCGAGAAAAATATTTTTTAGATGTTCCTGTGATTCAAAATTAATATATGCAACATTTTTAAATGATTTTTTTCCAAAATATTTCATTAACCAAGTCTTTCCAACCTGTCGTGCACCTCTTATAATAATAGGTTTACGATTCTTTTTATTTTTCCATGTTTCAAGTTTTTTGATTAACAATCTTTCCATATCAAAGAATATTTGTTTTGTTTTACATATTTACGGACGAATAATTGTGTAAAGATACATTTATTCGGACGAAAAACAAAATGATGACAAATAAATTATATTTATAGATACATCTTGTAAATACTACGAACCATTCTTCCTATGGTTCGTGTCTTCACGAACCATTCTTCTTATGGTTCGTGTCTTCACGAACCATTTTTTTCTACGTCCCAATACAAAAATTCTTAAAAATATTTCCAAGCACTTCATCCGTTGTTATAGCGCCGGTAATGCTTCCAATGTAATGAATAGCTTCTTTTATGTCTTGTACTAATAAATCTGATTGAATATTATTTTCTAATCCACATTTAACATTATACAGAGAATTTCGGGCATTTGATATGGCTTCGTAATGACGTGTATTTGTTATAATTACATCATTTTGAGAAATTTTATTTTTTATAACTTTTTTATAAATATTATTTAAAATTAAATCAATGTTTATTTTGTTTTTAGCTGATATACATATAAATAAGTCGTTTTTGTTTATTAATTTTTTACAAAATTTTTCTAAAATATTTTTTTTCACTGGATTTAATAAATCTATTTTATTTAATATTAAAATTATTGATTGTGAAGTTGTTATTTGACTTGAAACTGATTTGAAAATTTTTTCAATTTGTTTTTAATTTTTAATTACTTTAAAAGTATATTTATTTTCACCATTAACCTGCAAAATATAAATTCCATCTGCAAGTTTTCCAACAGATAGTTTAGTAAGTTCTTTTGTTAGTTTACCTGTAATTATTTTGCGTCCATAAATATCGCAGAGTTGGTATTCTTTTCCAATTAAATCTTTATTTGTAACAATGTTCAATTCATTTTTTGCGGGATTGGGGTAAACTAAAATATTTGAAAATTTATTTGCGTTAACCGGCTTTACTTGTAAAACAGTTTGTATCATATCATTTACTGTATGAACTGTTTGGTTGGTGATAACAGGTGCATTATAATCAAAATAAATATCTGCTGAATTATAAATTTTTGTATTATTTGGCAAATTGTTATTCTGATTTACAGTGTAAGTTACAAAACCATGACTACCTGCTTCGTTATGGTTACTGTCGGGTAAAAGAATATTATAAAAAGTCCATTCCAAAACATGAGGTCCATACATCTGAAAATTATAATTGTGGCTTGCAACTCCCGGAATTACAGAGAAAATATCAAGATTCATGTCAAGAGTATCTCTTACAACAATTGTAAAAGCAGTATCGGTTCCAGTATTCTGAAAGCGAATAACATATTGCAATTGCTGATTAGGCATAATATAATGTTCGGTTGTTACACCAGTAGGGTAACCTGTTTTATCGTTGGGGTCATAACTTCCTGTAACAACTCCGCAATAAATATCAACAACAGGGTCGGCATCATCAGGAGGAAAAACATTAACTAAGTTAGAAGTCCAGTTGCTTGTATCGCCACATGCCTCAACGGTTGCGTTAGGGTGTGAGTTTCCGGGATGTAAAGGATGCTGGTCGGCTTCCAATCTCCATGTTCTGCCATCGCCTGCAAAAGCAAACACTATGTTATCGCCACCAACTAATTGTATTGAATCAAGGGTTGTGTAAACCCCGTCAATATAAATTCTTACTGGCGAAAAGCAATCCATATCGCCATTTCCGAATACTCCGGTATTTGTTACAACAAAGTAAATACTATCATTCTGGCAATAGCCATCAATATTTAAACTCGAATGGTCCCATGGCAAAGTGCATGGTGTAAAGTCGCCAGGATAAGGAGTTGGAATAGTATCAAATACACAGGTATCGGCAGGGTATAAATTTGCCTGCATACAAAGTGTCTGACCAAGCACTGCGTTACAACTAACACTACAATTAATTGTAAAATTAACACATTGCCCGGGATTCAAATTTCCAATCTGAAAACGATAAATATTATTTCCTATGCTTGTAAAAGATAGACTCGCAGAATCCGGAGTAATTAACGAATCAAGTTCGACATCAACAAAAGCACTGTTTAATGCACCGGTTGCAATATTTTGATTGCAGGCATTTATATAAACTATTTGATTACTGAAACAAGGTCGCATAAAAGGCATATTAACAGAAACATCGGGGCTTGCACAGGGTTGAGTGGAAACAAAACCAAAATCGGGAACAAAAGTAATTTCGTTAGGATTTGTTACAGTAAATATTTGTGTAACAGGGCATGTTGTTAACCAATTACCGGAAGTATCTGCTGTTGCAGTATAAGTACCAACAGGAAGTGAGTCTATAACCCAAACACCTGCTTCATTGGTTTGTGTAATAATATTTCCGGGGTTAATTGTTACAAAACGGTTTTGTAAACCAATTTCATTTGCATCTCTTGTGCAATTTTGATTAATGTCATTAAATACGACATTACAAACTCCTTTTTGTCTTAATTTTAAGACGAACATATCACCATTAATATCTGCAGTTAAATTAAATGTGCCAGCTCCAGGATCAAAGTCAGTAGTGCCACTGAAACCCCCAGTAGTGTATACATTGCTTGAAATGTCAACAACTATGGATATACCTCCATCGCTATTTATTCCTCCAAAAGAGCATCCCAAAACAAAATTTCCGTTAGCATCTAATTTGTTAATGAAAATATCATATAATCCTACAGAGGTTAAATTAAATACTCCTACGCCAGGATCAAAATCAACTATTCCATCAAACTCGCCAGTAACGTATAAATTACTGGAATTATCTAGGGCTATGGATAAGCCATAATCATTGCCTGTTCCGCCCATTGATTTTGCAAATATAAAATTTCCTAAATTATCATATTTTGAAACGAAAATATCAAAACTACCTACTGAATTTAAATAAAACGTTCCAGTATCAGGGTCAAAGTCTGCTGTAAAACTATAATAGCCAGTAGTGAAAATATTGCCGGAACCATCAAGAACTATGGAGTATCCATAATCTTCACCTATTCCTCCAATAGTTTTTGCCCAAATAAAATTTCCCGAAGTATCTATTTTGGAAATGAAAATGTCATTATTACCTACTGAAGTTAAATTAAATGTACCAGTTCCCGGGTCAAAGTCACATGTTCCCGAGAAATATCCTGTAATGTAAATATTGCCGGAAATATCTATAGTTATCGAATTGCCACAATTGTTACTTGTACCTCCTATAGATTTTGCCCAAACAAAGTTTCCAGAAGAATCTAATTTGGAAATAAAAATGTCATTACTAACTAATGAAGTTAAATTAAATGTTTCATATCCAGGGTCAAAGTCTGCTGTTCCATAGAATGTTCCTGTTGTGTAAATATTGCCATAGGTATCAAGGGCTATAGAGTATCCAAAATCGTAATACATTCCACCCATAGCTCTTGCCCAAACAAAATTTCCAGAGGCATTTAATTTGGAAATAAAAATGTCATCATTTCCTGCTGAAGTTAAATTATATGTTCCTAATCCCGGGTCAAAGTCAACAGTTCCATCAAAATAGCCAATAATGTAAACATTATCGAAAACATCAATAGCAATTGAGAAACCATAATCATCATTAATTCCTCCTATAGATTTTGCCCAAATAAAATTTCCAAACGCATCTGATTTGTAAATGAAAATATCATAATTGCCCATCGAAGTTAAATTAAATGTTCCTACTCCAGGGTTAAAATCAACTGTTTCCTGAAAAGAGCCAGAAGTATATACATTGCCTGAATTATCTATTTTTATTGATAAACTATAATTGTTATTTGTTCCCGCTAATTTCTTCGCCCATTCCAAAGTTTGTGCATTAAGGTTAATGGTTGCTAATAAAAGCAGGGCGGTTAAAAGTTTTAGGTTTTTCATAATATTTGGTTTTAATATTTAATCATATTTTACATAGTCATAATTTGAGTTTTTGTTTTTATAATGACCTCACCCCCTCTCCGAAAGAGATGGGAATCAAAAAGGTAAAAACAAATTATTCCCTTTTAAAGTATAGATTTATTTTTCAATTAATTTATAAACCTATATATAAGACAAATAATAATTAAAAAGGTTGCCTTAATTTAATAAAAAAAGCTCCGGTTGGTGCTTTTTTTTATTCTTATTTTCTATTTTCCAATGCAAAAATTCTTAAAAATATTATTAAGTATTTCATTATTAGTTATTTCACCGGTAATGTTACCAATGTAATATAATGCTTCTTTAAGGTCTTGTACTAATAAATCGGATTGAATGTTATTTTTCATTCCAATTTTAATTTGATTTAATGTTTCTTCAGCTTTCGAAAGGGCTTCGAAATGACGAGTATTTGTAATGATTACATTGTCTGATAGAATGTGAGTCTTTACAACTTTTTTATAAATTTCTTTTAAAATTATCCCGATATTTATTTTCTTTTTTGCAGATATTGTTATAAATGAGTCGGTTGGCTTGATTAATTTTTTACAAAAATTTTCTAAACTAATTTTCTCATTTAATTTACATAAATCACTTTTATTCAGTAATAAAATTATTGATTGTGAGCTTGTTAATTTGCTAAAAACTGATTTGTATATTTTTTCAATTTGTTTTTGCGGAGTTAATGTATCAACCATTAACAAAATTACTTTCGCTCTTTTAATTTGAGCTAATGAACGGGAAATTCCAATCTTTTCAATTTTATCTTTAGAAGCTCTAATACCTGCAGTATCGGCAAATCTGAAATTAATTCCATTATAAACAATAATATCTTCAATTACATCGCGAGTTGTGCCGTGTATGTTCGAAACTATTGCCTTTTCTTCATTTAAAATGGCGTTAAGTAAAGTTGATTTTCCAACATTTGTGTTTCCAGCAATAGTAATTAGTATGCCATTTTTAATAGCATTACCTAATTCAAATGAATTTTTTAAATAGCTGACTTTAGTAATTAATTCATTAATAATTTGCAACAAATTTTTTCTATCGGCAAATTCAACATCTTCCTCAGAAAAGTCAAGTTCTAATTCTATAAGTGAAGCTAAATTTAAGAGCTTTTCGCGTAAAACAGAAAGTTCGTTTTTAAAACCACCTCTCAAATGATTAATTGCAATATCATGCGAAGCTGTGTTTGTTGATGAAATCAAGTCGGCAATCGCTTCGGCTTGCGATAAGTCAATTTTCCCATTAATAAAGGCTCTCAATGTAAATTCACCGGCATTAGCAAGTCTTGCACCATTTTTTGTTAAAAGTTCTAAAAATTTTTGTTGAATATATGTAGAACCATGACACGAAATCTCAATCATGTTTTCACCAGTATATGAATATGGTTTTTTAAAAACACTAATTAAAGCATCATCTATTAAAATTTTATTATCGTAAATATCGGCTCTATGAATAGTAAATCCATCAATTTTATTAAATTTTTTATCTTTATTTTTAAACTTAATAATTTTGTTTACTACCTTAAAACTATCTTCGCCACTAATTCTAATTAGAGAAATTGCTGATGCAACTTGCGAAGTGGCTAAAGCACAAATTACCGAATTATCAATCATTATATACAAATATTTTGCAAATATAGTTTATAGAATTGCTTTTTGTTTGTAAAATATTATATTATTGATTTATTTTGTATTCAAAAAAAATTAATTTTGCAAATATAAAAAAATATAAATTATGAGCATTTTAGTAAATAAAAATTCACGAGTAATTGTTCAGGGATTTACAGGTGGCGAAGGCACTTTTCATGCCGGACAAATGATTGAATACGGAACAAACGTAGTTGGTGGAGTTACACCAAGTAAAGGTGGACAAAAACATTTAGAACGTCCAATCTTTAATACAGTTTATGATGCAGTTAAAGAAACCGCTGCCGATGTTTCTATAATTTTTGTACCGGCTGCTTATTGTGCAGATGCAATTATGGAAGCTGCCGATGCTGGTATAAAATTAATAGTTGCTATTACCGAAGGTATTCCTGTAAGTAACATGGTTAAAGTTAAAGAGTATCTGCAATATAGAAACTCAAGATTAATTGGTCCAAACTGTCCCGGAATTATTACCCCGGGTGAAGCAAAAGTTGGAATTATGCCTGGCTTTGTTTTTAAAAAAGGTAAAATAGGAATAGTTTCAAAATCCGGAACTCTTACTTATGAAGCTGCCGATCAGGTAGTAAAAGCAGGTATGGGAATTTCTACTGCAATTGGCATTGGAGGTGATCCAATAATTGGCACAACAACCAAAGAAGCTGTAGAATTGTTTATGAGCGATTCTGAAACAGATGGTATAGTTATAATTGGCGAGATTGGCGGAAACCTTGAAGCCGATGCTGCCCGTTGGGTAAAAGTTCATGGAACAAAGCCGGTAGTTGGATTTATTGCTGGTCAAACTGCACCAAAAGGTCGCAAAATGGGGCATGCAGGTGCAATTATTGGCGGAGCAGAAGATACCGCTGCTGCTAAAATGAAAATATTGAGCGAATGTGGAATTCATGTTGTTGAATCACCAGCACATATTGGTAAAGTGATGCATGATGCTTTTGCCAGCGTTACTAAATCCTAAATTCCAATATCAAAATTTCAATACTAACAATCATTTATGACGAAAAAAAAATAAATAAAAGACGCAGATTTATAATGCTCATTATGTTAATAAAACATCATAATGAATCAGCGTTAATCAGCGTCCAAAAATCCTAAATCGTAAATTATAATGGGTTTATTAACAGGTAAAACAGTTATTGTAACAGGTGCATCACGTGGAATTGGACGAGCTATTGCACATTATTGTGCCAGCGAAGGTGCATCGGTTGCTTTTACAGATTTAAAAGTTGACGAAAATTTACTTTCTCTCGAAAAAGAGCTTACCGAAAAAGGTGTTAAAGCAAAGGGATATGCCTCTGATGCAAGTAATCACCTATCATCACAAAATCTTATAGATGAAGTTGCTAAAGATTTTCAAACTATAGATGTTTTAGTAAACAATGCCGGAATTACTCGCGATGCATTGCTAATGAGAATGAGCGAAGAACAATGGGATTTAGTTATTAATGTGAACCTTAAATCAGTTTTTAATATGACTAAAGCTGTTCAAAAAGTTATGTTAAAACAGCGTTCTGGTTCTATTGTAAATATAAGTTCGGTAGTTGGAGTTGGTGGAAATGCTGGACAAACGAACTATGCAGCATCAAAAGCTGGCATTATTGGTTTTACAAAATCTGTAGCAAAAGAACTCGGAAGTCGTAATGTTCGTTGCAATGCAATTGCACCAGGTTTTATTATGACTGATATGACAAAAACTTTACCCGAAGAAGTTATTAATGAATGGTTTCAAAAGATTCCACTTAAACGCGGAGGAACCCCTGAAGAAGTTGCGAAGGTGGTTGTGTTTTTAGGAAGCGACTTGTCTTCGTATGTGAGTGGGCAGGTTATTAATGTTTGCGGAGCAATGCAAACGTAATTGTTTTTCTGGAATATTGATTAAATTTGTATAAATATTAAAATATGTTTTTAGATAAATACAAAAATGAGATAATTAGTTTATGTCTTCAAAATAAAGTGAAATCATTATTTGTATTTGGTTCTGTTTTAACAGATATATTTACAGAGTACAGCGACATTGATTTAGTTGTTGATATTGATTCTAAAGACCCTTTAGATTATGCAGATAACTATTTTAATTTGAAATTTGGGTTACAAGACCTTTTCAAACGTACTATTGATTTACTCGAAAATAAAGCAATAAAAAATCCTTACATCCGTCAAAATATAGACCGTTCAAAATCATTGATATATGCAAGACAATAGGCAAAATGATATTTTGGCTTGTTTAAAAGATATTGAACTATCTATAATTGAAATTTATGATTTTTTACCTAAAGAAAGAAATTTTTTCACTTTTCAAAAAGATTTAAAAACTCGTAAAGCTGTCGAACGAAATATTGAAATTATTGGTGAAGCTATGGATAGGATTTTGAAAATTGACTCTAATTTTCAAATTTCAAATTCGCGTAAAATAGTAGATACACGAAATAGAATTATTCATGGGTATGACAGCGTTTCTGAAGATGTAATTTGGTTAATAATAAATCGCTATTTACCTGTTTTAGAGAAAGAAGTTAAAAACTTTCTGAAATTGTACGAAAAAAAAAATTAATCTTAATTTTAGCTTTATTTGTAAAGTGTTTTTATAAGTTTGCTATGGTTAAGATATAGAACAATCTCTACAAAAAAATATAATACCTTTGAGTTACCAATAAATGGTAGTTTTTTTTAATATGGTTTTACTTTTTAATTTAATTACCGATTATACTTTATGGTTGTTAATTCCATGCTTTGGAATTGCATTTCTATATTCATGGTTTTTATATCGAAAAGATAATTCGCTCGATGAAGTTCCAAATTGGCTTAAAAAAATAATTCAAGTTGTGAGATTTGTTATTGTTTTTTTATTAACTTTTTTTCTTCTATCGCCTATGTTTCGGTATTTATCAACCAATATCGAAAAACCAATTATAGTCTTTGCAGTTGATAACAGTAAATCAATTGCTATGGGAAAAGATTCATTATTTTATAAAAATGAATTTGAAAAAAAAATAAACAATTTAATAGCTACATTTAAAGATAATTATGAAATTTACAAATACAGTTTTGGCGATGTTTCTAAAAACCTTGATTCGTTAAAGTTTAATGAAAATTACACCGATTTTTCAAAACTATTCGATTACATTCAATCAACTTGTGCTAATAAAAATATTGGTGCAATTGTTATAGCTTCTGATGGGTTATATAATTCGGGAACAAATCCTACGTATTTAAAAACAGGATTAAATTGTCCTATATACACCGTTACACTTGGCGATACGACTATACAAAAAGATTTAAGTATCGAAAATGTTATAAATAACAAAGTTGCATTTTTAGGAAACACATTTTCAATTAAAGTAAATGCAAAATGTAATAAATTTAAAAATGAAAACTTAGAACTAATTGTATATCATAATAATAGTATTGTAGTAAAATCTGATAATTTAATCATTACAGATGATTTTACAAATGAATCAGTTTTTGAAATTAAGGCTAATGAAGCTGGTTTGCAGCATTATAAAATTGTATTAACGCATAAAAAGAACGAAATAACCTACGTTAATAATTATCGCGATATTATTGTTGATGTGATAAATTCTAAGCAAAAAATTTTATTGCTCACAAATTCGCCACATCCTGATGCTGGCGCTATAAAATCGGCAATTGAAACAAATCCTAATTTTGATTTAACATTTTCATTAGCAGACGAATATAAGGGAAATTTTACAGATTACAATTTGATTATTTTGTATCAGTTGCCATCAAAAAATAATTCGGCAACACAAATTATTCAAAACTCAATAAACTCAAAAGTTCCAATGTTATTTGTTATAGGCTCGCAGTCGTCGTTAAGCGTTTTTAATAAAATATCAACCGGGTTACAAATAAACCAAACGACTATCAAATTTGATGAAGCATATCCTTTATTTAACAACAACTTTGTTCAATTTCAGTTGCCACAAAATTTTCAAGAATCAATAAACGATTTTCCGCCTTTAAATGTTCCATTTGGCGATTATAAGTCAAATTCTACTGCTTTAGTCTTATTTCAACAAAGGATAAAATCTGTTTCAACTTCAAAACCTTTAGTTTTATTTTTCGATAATTTTAATGATACCAAAGTTGGAATAATTTGTGGCGAAGGGTTTTGGCGTTGGCGATTAAAAGATTATTTTATAAACTCAAGTCACGAATTGTTTAACGAGATAATTAATAAGATGGTACAATACCTTTCGGTAAAAATAAAAAAAGAAAAATTTAATGTTTCATATAAAAATATTTATCCCGAAAATGAATCAATTATTTTTGGTGCAGAGCTTTATAATGATAATTTTGAGCCAGTTAATGAGCCCGATGTTTTAATTGACATTATTAATGAACAGAAAAAGAAATTCTCATATTCGTTTTCAAAAAACTCGCAGTTTTATAGTTTAAATATTGGAAAATTAAAATCGGGAGATTACTCCTTCTTAGCAACTTCAAATTTAGGCGCTCAAAAATATGTTAAAAATGGAAAATTTGTAATAAGTGCAATAAATATTGAAAGCTCTAAACTTGTTGCAAATAATAGTTTAATGGAGCAATTAGCATTAAAAAATAATGGGAAAAATTATAATGTTAATTCAATGAATTTATTAACCGACGAAATTTCTAAAAACAATAACATTGTTTCAGTTTCATATACTGAAAAAAAATTAACTGAATTAATAAATTTAAAATTAATATTTTTTACTCTAATTTTATTGTTGAGTTTCGAATGGTTTATTAGAAAAATTTTTGGAAGCTACTAACTATTAATGCAATTCTTATTTTTATATATAGAGTTTGTCAGTAATGTCGAGAAAACTTCATTGTAACTTTCCGAAAGTTTGCAATGGCTCTGGCGCCGTTAACTTTCGGAAAGTTCCTAACAGATAGACTCTAAATTAGGACTTAAAATTAATTTTGCAAATTATTATAAAAAGAAAAATATGAACGACATAAAATTATTTGAAAATAGACAGGTTAGAAGTCTTTGGAATGAAAAGGAAAAAAAATGGTATTTTGCTATAATTGATATTATTGAAATTCTTACCGAAAGCAAAAACCCGAGAAGGTATTGGAGTGACATTAAACGAAAACTAAATTCTGAAGGGGTTATTCAGTTGTACGAAATTATCGTACAACTGAAAGTAATTTCATCAGATGGAAAAAAATACACTACCGACTGTGCAGATGTAAAAGGGCTTTTACGAATTATCCAGTCTATCCCGTCACTTAAAGCCGAACCCTTTAAACAATGGTTGGCAAAAGTAGGTTACGAGCGTATGCAGGAAATTTCTGATCCAGAACAAAATATAGACCGTGCAAGAGAAAACTGGCAAAATCATGGCAGAAGCGAAAAGTGGATTCAGCAACGCATAACAGAGCAAGAAACCAGAAACAAACATACTGATTATTGGAAAGGTGCCGGAATAAAAGAAAAAGATAAATTTGCTTTGCTTACAAAAATAATACATCAGGAATTGAAAAGCTTAACCGTGAAAAAACATAAAATTCTAAAAGGATTAAAAACTCAAAATTCACATGCTCACATGAACGAAGCTGAATTGATTTTTACAGCATTAGCAAAACATTCCACTCGTCAATTTGCCGAAACTGATAAAGCAAATAGCTTAATGGAAAATGCAAAAGCAAGCAAAAAAAAGCGGTGCTTAACAAAAAATGCTCGAAAAAAATAAAAGCTAAAACAAGTAAAAATGTAGAAACAGGTGATAATTTTTTATCTCCTGCAAAAGAGAATAAGAAAATTTAAATTAAATTAAAAAATGAAATCGAAAATTTTAAACATAGTTTTAATTTTTGCAATAACTTTTTTTTCATGCAAAACATCATCAGTTTCGATACAAGTGCTTGAACCTGCTGATATTAACGTGCCTTTAAATATTAAAAGTTTAGCTGCAATAAACAGAAGCCTGCCTGCAAAGGGCGAGGGTTTTAATAATGTTATTGAGGGCGTTGTTACTGGCGAAGGTCTTTTTGTTGATAAAGATGCTTCGCGCCGTACAATTGATGGACTGGGTAATGCTCTAACATCATCGCCACGATTTACAATTAAAGTACCTACTAATATTGATTTAAAAGGTACAGGTACAGCCGAGTGGCCAATTCCAATTGAGTGGTCGCAGATCGAAAAAATTTGTAAAGACAATAGTGCAGATGCTTTACTTGTTCTAGAAACTTTTGATTCTAATGCTTCGCATAATGTTACATCAAAAACAAATACCAAAACTGTTGATGGAAAACAAGTGAGTTATTTGGAATTTTATGCTCACCTTGGAATTGCAATAAATGCTGGTTGGAGAATTTATGAGCCAAAACAAAAAAGAATAATTGACCAAAATGTATATGTAGATGCAATGAATTGGGATCAAAAAGGAACAACAGAAAAAGAAGCTATTGGTCATTTGCCAAGTCAAAGAAATGCTACAATGGATGCAGGCTATTTTGCTGGTCAACAATATGCAAAAAGAATATCACCAACTTGGGTAAATGTTAGCAGAATGTATTATATTAAAGGTAACGACGCATTAAAAAATGCTAAATTAAAGGTAAGAGTAAATAAATGGAACGACGCAGCAGAATTATGGCAAAATGCTTTAAAAGATCCCAATCAAAAAGTTGCTGGTAGAGCTGCATATAACCTTGCACTTGCTTCTGAAATGGACGGAAAATTAGACATCGCAATTGAATGGGCTAAAAAATCTTATTCTGATTATGGGAATAAAGCAGGAAGAAGTTATACAAATGTTCTTTATAAACGTTTGAATGATCAGGAAAAGTTAAAACAACAAATGCAATAAAATGACTCCTCAAGCTATACTTATTATTATAATTTGTTTAGTAGTATTTGGATTTATTTTTGAGCAGATACTTGAATATTTAAATTATAAAAAACTTTCTCCGGTTCAGCCACCCGAAGCCGAAAACATTTACAACAACGAAAAGTATTTAAATCAATATAATTATCAAATAACAAATTACAAATTTGGTTTGTACGAAAGTTCATTTGGTTTTATATTAAGTTTTTTAATGCTTGTTTTATATGGGTTTGCTTTTGTAGATTCAATTGCCAGAGAATTAGTAACAGATGAAAGGTTAGTTATTTTAGTTTTTTTTGGCTTACTATTTTTTACATTTGATTTAATTTCTTTGCCATTTAATATTTACGATACTTTTGTTATTGAAGCTAAATTTGGCTTTAATAAATCAACTCCCAGAATTTTTATTTTCGATAAATTAAAAGGTTGGTTATTGAGTATTGTTATTGGTGCTCCTGTTATTATTGCTGTTTATTGGTTTTACAATAAGACAGGTTCAATGTTTTGGCTCTATACTTTTTTGTTATTTGTTGGAATAATGCTTTTTTTCATGTTGTTTTATTCAAATTTAATAGTTCCAATTTTTAACAAACAAAAGCCATTAGAAGAAGGTGAATTAAAAACAGCAATAAAAGAATTTTCAGATAAAGTAAATTTCTCGTTAAAAGATATTTATGTAATTGATGGATCAAAACGTTCATCAAAAGCTAATGCATATTTTACAGGTTTAGGTAGCAAAAAAAGAATAGTATTGTATGACACTTTAATTAATGATTTAACTGTTAATGAAATAGTAGCAGTTTTAGCCCACGAAATTGGCCATAACAAAAAGAAGCATGTTATTTCAGGAATGTTGTTATCTATTGTTCAAACTGGAATAATGCTATTTATTCTTTCAATATTTTTAAGCAATCCAATGCTATCGCAAGCACTTGGCATAAATAAAGCAACATTTCATATTTCAATAATAGCATTTGGAATTTTATACAGTCCCATTTCAATGATACTAGGAATGGCAAATACAGTTATTTCTCGAAAAAATGAGTACCAAGCCGATAAATTTGCTGCCGAGTATGGGCAAGCAGAAAATTTGATTTCTGCTCTTAAAAAACTTACAGTTAATAATTTAAGTAATTTAACACCACATCCAATTTATGTTTTTTTTAATTATTCGCATCCAACTGTACTGCAAAGAATTTCGGCTTTAAAATCCAATAAATCAAATAATAATTCTTAAATCTCAAATCCTTAATCGTAAATGAGAAATAGAGCTCAAATAATTTGTATTGGCGATGAGTTGTTAATAGGTCAGGTTATTAATACAAAATCTGCATGGCTTGGTTCAAAATTAACTGAACGTTTTTGCTTTCGTTTGTGTCCTCACAAACGAATTTTTAATTTGTTATAATTATTTATATTTGTAGCATGAAACTGAATAATCTATACTTCTATACTTCCACAATAATTAAATGGAAACAACTGCTCAAACCCGATAAATACAAAGATATTCTTATAAACAGCTTAAAATATTTGGTTGATAAAAAGAAAATAGCTATATATGGTTTTGTCATTATGCCTAATCATATTCATTTAATTTGGGAATTAATAGAATTAAATGGTAATGAATATCCACATGAAAGTTTTATGAAGCATACCAGTCATTCGATATTAAAAGATTTGCAAATAAATCAACCAAGTTTGTTAAAAGAATTTGAGGTTGAATTAAAAACAAGAACTCACCAGTTTTGGCAAAGAGATTCTCTACCTGTTCTTTTGTATTCCCCAAATGTTATTTATCAGAAACTTAATTACATTCACAATAATCCGTTACAAGAAAAATGGATGTTAGCAAATACCCCCATTGACTATAAATATTCGTCGGCATATTTTTATGAAACCAAAAAAGATATATTTGGTATATTAACTCATATTCAAGAAAGAATATGAATTTGGCAATTTTGTTTAATGGGATAAATGAATCTTGTTTGTGGGGACACAAACAAGGGCGAGGGGAGGAATTTCGGCTTTAAAATCCAATAAATCAAATAATAATTCTTAAATCTCAAATCCTTAATCGTAAATGAGAAATAGAGCTCAAATAATTTGTATTGGCGATGAGTTGTTAATAGGTCAGGTTGTTAATACAAATTCAGCTTGGTTAGGTTCAAAATTAACAGAACTTGGGTTTAATGTTACAAAAAATATTGTTATTTCTGATAATTATAATGAAATTTATAATTCTATTAATCAATTATCAAAAGAAACTGATTTAATTATTGTTACAGGTGGCTTGGGACCTACAAACGATGATATCACTATAAATGTTTTATGCGATTTTTTTAATTCAAAACTTATTCGAAATAAAATCGTTGAAGAACATATAAAATCAATGTTTTCTGGCAGAAACTTGCCAATTACAGAATTAAATCTACAACAAGCTGATTTGCCAAATAACTGCGAAGTTCTTTTTAATGAGCTTGGTACGGCACCCGGAATGGTTTTTAACAATAGCAATTATATTTTAGTGTCATTGCCAGGTGTTCCTTTCGAAATGAAAAATATTTTTAAAAAAAAATTGATAACCTTTTTAAAAAATAAATTTAATTTGCCTGAAATAATTTCGCAAACCATTATGGTATGCGGAATTGCAGAATCATTTTTAGTCGAAAAAATTAATAATTGGGAAGAAAATATAAATAAACAAAATTTATCTCTTGCGTATTTACCACAACCCGGAATTATTAGATTAAGAATTACTGCAAAACAAGAATGTGAAAATGCAGAAAAATTAATTTTAAATGAAATATCTAAACTAAAACTAATTATTCCAAACCATATTTTTGCAATAGGTGATATTAGTTTTGAGGAAGTTATAGGAAAAATGTTATTCAAAAAAAATAAAACAATTTGTACTGCCGAAAGCTGCACTGGTGGTTATATTTCGCATCTTATTACATCTGTTTCAGGAAGTTCAAAATACTATAAAGGTTCTGTAATTGCTTATTCTAACTCAATTAAAACAAGTGTATTAAAAGTAAGCAAAGAAAATATTGATATTTATGGTGCTGTAAGCGAACAAGTTGTAACACAAATGGCTCAGAATGCCCGAAATATATTTGAAACAGATTTTTCGATTGCAGTTTCGGGAATAGCAGGACCAGATGGAGGCACAGCCGAAAAACCAGTTGGAACAGTATGGATTGCAATAGCTTCTAAAAATAATGTTATTGCAAAAAAGTTTCTGTTTGGAAATGACAGGATTAGAAATATAATAAGAGCTTCTGTAAGTGCATTTGATATGCTTAGAAAACAACTTATTAGTTAAATGTCGGAAAATCAGCAAATAAAAATTAATACAAAAGTTTGTTTAATTAAAAAAAAATGACGTACTTTGCAGTCCGTTTTAAAAAATTGAAATAATTTTATCAGAATATGTCAAACATTTGTCAAATTTCAGGAAAAAGAACCATTGTAGGTAACAATGTTTCACATGCAAATAACCGTACAAAAAGAAAATTTTATCCAAACTTGTTTAAAAAACGTTTCTTTCTTGAAGACGAAAATCGTTGGATTGATTTAAGAGTATCGGCAAATGGAATAAAAACCATTACAAAAATTGGATTAAAAGAGGCTTTAAAAAAAGCTCAGGCAAAAGGCTTTATCAAAACTTATTAATATATATTAATCATGGGCAGAAACAAAAACCGTGTTCAGGTAATTCTTGAATGTACAGAACAAAAAACAAGTGGCGTACCAGGTATGTCAAGATATATTACAACAAAAAACAAGAAAAACTCAACTGAACGTCTTGAGCTAAAAAAATACAACCCTTGTTTAAAAAAGGTAACATTACATAAAGAAATTAAGTAGCAATTAATTATTGATGATTTTTATTGATAAAAATACTTTCAGCAATAATTTTAAAAAATAATAAATAAACAATAGACAATAAAAAATTATAGAATATGGCAAAAAAAGCAGTTGCAACCTTTAAAAAAGGCGGAATAGGAAAAGATTTTACTAAAGTAATACGTATGTCGAAATCTAAAAAAACTGGTGCATACGAATTTAAAGAGGATATTATTGTATCCGACATGGTAAAAGAGTTTCTTAAAAAATAATTAAAATAAATTTCTCATTAAAGCTTTCTTTGAAATCCAAAGAAGGCTTTTTTTATTTTTATATGAGTCCGGTCTAAAAACTATTGTTTTTGGGCTAAAGCCCAGTAAGTGGTTGATTTTCAATAGCCACGCCCTTAAGGACGGGGTAATAGATATACGTGATAATCATGGCTTTAGCCACATTGTTAAAATTTAGGGCACCTTTTTAGACTGAACTCATAAATTAAAATAATTATTTACTAACTTTGTGAAAATTTAAAACTTATGGCTTTTTTTGGTTTGTTTTCAAAAGAGAAAAAAGAAAATCTTAATAAAGGTTTGGAAAAAACCAAAGAAAGCATATTTAAAAAACTCGCCCGAGTTATTATAGGTAAATCGAAAGTTGATGATGAAATACTTGATAAACTTGAAGAGGTTTTAATTTCCAGCGATGTTGGGGTTACAACAACATTACAAATTATTGAAAAAATTCAACAACGTGTTGCACGCGATAAATTTGTAAATACCAGCGAATTAAATAATGTTTTAAAAGAAGAAATATCAGGATTAATGAAAGACCCTGATGTATCATCGTTTGATTTTATGGAAAATATAAAACCGTATGTTATTATGGTTGTTGGAGTTAATGGAGTTGGCAAAACCACAACAATTGGTAAACTTGCTAATCACTTTAAAAATGCCGGAAAAAACGTTTTTCTTGGTGCTGCTGATACTTTCAGAGCTGCTGCTGTTGCTCAACTTACAATTTGGGCTGAAAGGGTAGGGGTAACGATTATAAAACAGCAGATGGGCTCCGATCCTGCATCAGTTGCATTTGATACACTTGCATCAGCTGTAAATAATAATGCCGATGTTGTTATTATTGATACTGCCGGGCGTTTGCATAACAAAATTAATTTAATGAATGAGTTAACTAAAATTAAAAATGTAATGAAAAAAGTGGTACTAAACGCACCTCACGAGGTACTTTTAGTTCTTGATGGTTCTACCGGTCAAAATGCTTTTGAGCAAGCAAAACAATTTACAAATGCTACCGAAGTTTCGGCACTCTGTATTACAAAACTTGATGGAACAGCAAAAGGCGGTGTTGTAATTGGCATATCACACGAATTTAATATCCCAGTAAAGTATATAGGCGTTGGCGAAAAACTCGAAGATTTGATGATTTTTAATAAACACGAATTTGTTGATTCGCTTTTCAATTAAAAGAAATCTGATGATAAAGATTCACAAAAATCCTAAATCGTATATCATAAATCCTTAATCTTTAATGTCTAAAAAGCTAAGCGTTTCAATAGTTACATTAGGTTGTGCAAAAAATTCTGTTGATTCCGAATTTCTTTTAGGTAGTTTAAATCCAAATTCATTTAAATTAGAGCATATCGTAAATGTTGCACCAGCCGATGTTTTATTAATAAATACTTGCGGTTTTATTTTTGATGCTAAGCAAGAATCAATAAATACAATTTTAGAAGCTGTAAAATTAAAAAACGAAGGACTTATAACAACTTTAATAGTATTCGGTTGTTTAACTGAAAGATACAGAAGTGAGTTAGAAAAAGAAATTCCCGAAGTTGATTATATTTTTGGAGTAAATCAACAAAAAGAAATCAGAAAAGTTATTTTAAAAGGAATTAATTTTTATGGCGAATATGGCGATGGTTCGACTCCATTTACAATAAGTTATAGAATACTTACTACTCCAAAACATTATGCATATTTAAAAATTTCTGAAGGTTGTAATAGAAAGTGCTCTTTTTGTGCTATACCATCAATTCGTGGTGGGTATGTATCGCGTACTATCGAATCTCTTGTTGAAGAAACAAAACAACTTGCAAAACAAGGAGTAAAAGAATTAATCTTAATTGCTCAGGATTTAACTTTTTATGGTTACGATATTTATTCAAAGCCTTCGTTAGCATTATTAATTACTAAATTGTCTGAAATTTATGGTATTGAGTGGATTAGACTACATTATGCCTATCCCCGATTTTTTAATTCTGAATTAATTAAAGTTATTGCTAATAACCCAAAAGTTTGCAAATACATTGATATTCCTATTCAGCACATTAGCGATAAAATGCTTAAAATAATGCAACGCGAATCAAACAAAAAAAACATAATTAATTTGCTTGCTCAATTACGTAATAACGTTCCAAATATTGCAATCAGAACTACATTATTGGTTGGACATCCTGGCGAAACTCAAAATGATTTTAATGAATTAATGCAATTTGTTGCAGATTTTAAATTCGCTCGGCTTGGCGTTTTTCCATATTCGCATGAAGAAGGAACTCCATCTTTTATTAAATATAAAAACACTATTTCGCAAAAAATCAAAATAAATAGAGTATCCGAAATTATGCAATTGCAACAAGATATTTCATTCAATAATAATTCCAAATTAATAGGTACCGAGCAAATTGTTATTATTGATAATAAAGAAAACGAAAATTACATTGGACGAACAAAATTTGATTCACCAGAAATTGATAATGAGGTTATTATAAAAGATAATAATTTAAAAATAGGTTCATTTTACAATATTAAAATTACTGATGCTACCGAATTCGATTTGCAAGGTAAAATAATAATGTAAAATCAAATATTTATTAATAAATTTGAATTCATTTGTTTCGTTAAATTCAAATAATGTTTAAAATCAAGATAATAATAAAAAAATATGCTGTTCTATCTTTATTATTGTTAAGCTGTAGCATTATTTATTGTCAAAACTCAAGAGAAGTTGACAGTCTGTTTAAGGTTATTAAAAATACTAAATCAGATACTATTAAAGTTGAAGCATACTCTAATCTTTTTTTTATTTATGAGTTTTCAGACACAGTTAAAGCTCAATTTTTTATAAAACAAGAATTAAATTTAAGTAGAAACTTCAAAAATTCAATGTGGCTTGCAAGCGCTTATACTCATTTTGCTTTTTTTTATGAAGATAAAAGCGATTTAAATAAAGCTATTGAGTTTCATCAAAAAGCATTAAAACTTTATAAAGAAAACACTTTAATTAAAGTTAAAGAAAAAATAAAAAATGAATCAGCATGCTATAACAACATTGCATTGATTTATGGCAAGCTAGGAATTTATGATAAAGCGATAGATTATTATTTCTTGTCTCTTAAAATGGATGAAATATTAAAAGATAGCTCTGGTATTGCCACAAGTTATAGTAATATTGGAATCATTCAAAGAAAACTTGGAAATAACGATAAAGCACTCGAATATTATTTCAAGGCACTTAAGATTGTTGAAAAATTAAATGATGAAAATAGCATGGCATTATGTTATAATAATATTGGCTTAGCTTATCAATATAAAAAGGATTATTCAAAAGCAACATATTATATTTTAAAATCTTTAAAAATAAATGAAAAGGCTAATAATTTAAATCGAATTTCTGGCTGTTATAATAATTTGGGTAATGTGTATTTTGAATTAGGTGAATATAATAAATGTGTTAATTATTATAATAAATCGTTGGATATTAGGTATCAAATTGGTGATAAAGAAGGACAATCGTCGGTTTTAGGAAATATTGCTGCTTTAAATGTTAAGCTAAAACAATATAACCAAGCTGTGGAAAATGCCAATAAAAGTTTTTATATAGCTAAAGAAATTAATGTGCTTCCATGGCAATTGACAGCTTATGAAGTTCTTTCTAAAACTTATGACAGCATTAAAAATTACAAGAAAGCTTATGAGTACCAAAAGCTTTTTAAAATATTAAATGATAGCATGTTTTCAATTGAAAGTAATCAACAGATTAAGGGAATGGAAGCAAAATACCAAAACGACAAAAAACAAAAAGAAATCGAATTATTAAATAAAGATAAACAGCTTCAAGAAACAGAAATCAAACAACAAATTATAGTAAAATATGCTTTTGTAATTGGCTTTACACTTATGATTTTATTGGTAAGTTTTGTTTACAGGAATTATCGTAATAAGAAAAAAGCTAATGTATTACTCAAACAACAAAATATAGAAATTAGTCAACAAAAGGAAGAAATATCAACACAACGCGATGAAATAGAAGCACAACGCGATTTAGTAACAATACAAAAAGAGCATATCGAAATAATTCATAAAGCTGTTACCGACAGTATTAATTATGCCAAACGAATACAGGAAGCTGTTTTGCCAGTCAGCGCTCC
>MENF01000130.1 GCA_001769035.1 Bacteroidetes bacterium GWA2_32_17 | reverse complement strand
TAGAAAACAATTGTGTGACCATTGTATTAACTATTGTGTGACCATTGTTATTATTGTTCATTGTTTGCAGGTTTTTCTTCAATATTGTTTTCCTAATCTATTCAATCTTGTCTTCCTATTCTCCTCAACCTTAACCTCAAATATAATCAATCCTATCAATCTTGTCTTCCCAATCTATTCAATCTTGTCTTCCCAATCTATTCAATCTTGTTTTCTCAACCTGATCAATCTTCTTAATAATCATTTCCTTTCGGCTCAATCGGGATAAATTGTGTGTCTTTATATAGTCTCCGATAAATAGGAGCAGGCAGTGGATTTTTCATTTAATTTTTAAAACGCAAATGTAATTTATTAAAATATATTTACCTTTATTTAAAAAAAATATGAAAACATTTACGCCATTATTGTTTATTACTTTCATTTTTATTGTTGCCTGCAACGATTTAAGCTCGCCTTATCCTGCCGGTAAATTATGCCATTCTTATATTAATGACAGTTTGGCTGGGTATTGGGAGTTAGTTAACGTAAGCGATCCAACTGGAAGTGGATTAAAAGTAGATTCACATTTGTTAGTTATTATTCCATTCAACAAAAAAGAATATCTGCTTCAAACACTCTCGCTTGACGATTCGGGCAAAGTGTTATTCAAAGATTTGGGAATGTTTAAAGGATTTATTTCAACAATAGGTAAACAAAACATAGCAAATGTTCAAATGCTTGTACCTGGCGAATATGATAAAAACGATTACCTTATTTATCCATTTTGTTTAACTGATGATACGTTAATTATGTGGGGATTTTCGTCACAAAAAGTTACCAAAGAATTTAAGTCTTCTTGTCAGCTTCAAAAATTTCTTAAAATAAATCTGTATAATAAATCACTTTATTCATCTACAAGAAAATATAAAAAGAAATACGATAAATTGTTAAATATTAAGTAAATATCTCTTATGAAATTAGTATTAATTATTCTTTTATTTTTAATAACAACTTTCACTTATGGACAAACAACGAGCAAATGTACTGTAGGTAATTGCGATAACGGTTACGGCACTTATGTTTGGGGAAGCGAAACAGAATATTATGGCGATAAATATACAGGGTATTGGAAAGATGGTTTACGCGAAGGCGATGGAACATATTACTGGGCTACGGGCGATGAATATGTTGGAAGCAATCATCTAAACAAATTTGATGGATTTGGTACAGTTTATTATGTAAACGGCGATAAATTTGAAGGATATTGGCAAAATAGCAAACGCGAAGGAACTGGAACATACACTTATGCCGATGGCTCTACAAAAACCGGAACGTGGAAAAACGACGATTATCTGAATTCTGTTACATCTGGTTGCACATCTGGAAACTGTTCCGAAGGATATGGGGTTTATGTATGGACTAGTGGCGAAAGATATGAAGGTTATTGGAAAAACGATAAACGTAATGGACAAGGTACAAACTATTTTGCATCGGGCGAAAAATATATAGGCGAATGGCAAGATGACTTTAGAGTTGGCTATGGTACAAATTATTATAAAGATGGTTCAATAAAAACAGGATATTGGCAAAACGATAAATGCCTGGAAACAGAAAAAAGTTTGTCAAATAAAGGTTGCATTTCGGGCGATTGCGATAACGGATATGGAATTTGGATATTCGACTCCGGAGAAAAATACGAAGGTAATTGGAAAGATAAATATAGAAATGGAAAAGGTGTTAATCATTTTGTGTCGGGTGCAAAATATACGGGCGATTGGGTTAAAGACTTAAAACACGGACAAGGAACTTATGAGTTTTCAAATGGAGATGTTTATATCGGGCAATTTGTTAACGATAAATATGAAGGTCAGGGAATTTACACTTACCAAAATGGCGATAAATATATAGGTGAATGGAAAAACGGTAAATTCAACGGCGAAGGTTCATTATTTTATCCCGATGGAACAAAAAAAGTTGGCAAATGGGAAAACGATATTTTTATGGGAGATTTGAAATCAAATAATGGCTGTATATCAGGTAATTGCACCGATGGCTATGGCACATGGACCGATGGCTCTGGAAATAAATATGAAGGTACTTTTAAAAGCTCAACATTTGAAGGTCAGGGAACATATACATTAAGTAGTGGCGATGTTTATAACGGAAGTTTTAAAAACGGTACTTACGAAGGTATTGGCACTTATTCTTTTACTGATGGCAGAAAATATGTTGGCGAATGGAAAGAAGGCAAATACAACGGACAAGGAACTTTATTTTATAAAGATGGCACAAAACAAATTGGAACATGGAAAGATAATAGTTTTGTAAAGTAAAATTTATATTCAAACAAATTGTTATATCATTACATTAAATACCACAAACTTTAGGTTAAAAATAATCAGTAAATTACCACGACCTTCAGGTCGTGGTAATTGAGGTCCAAACAATTGGGTTTATAGCAATTACTTATCCATTAAAAATTAATCGAAAAAAAAGATTAAATGTCTAAAAAAGAATTACAACCTGCACTTTATTGGGAAATAATAAATAATGCGATTAAGTGCAATCTTTGCCCACACAATTGCACTTTAACAAATGGTAAAACAGGTATTTGCAAAGTCAGGATAAACAACGAAAACAAGCTTTACACGTTAGCTTTTGGAAATTTATGTGCAGCAAATATTGACCCCGTTGAAAAAAAACCACTATTTCATTTTTTACCATCTTCAAAAACATTTTCGATTGCAATAAATGGTTGTAATTTTCATTGTTATAACTGCCAAAACTGGAATATTTCACAATCGCCACCGGAAAACAATATAAAAATTACCACACCTTTACAAATTGTTAATAGTGCAATTAAAAACAATTGCAAATCAATTTCATACACTTACACAGAACCAATAATTTTTTATGAGTTTATGCTCGCGACTGCAAAACTTGCAAAAAAATATGGTTTAAAAAACATAATGGTGTCAAATGGATTTATAAATAACGAACCATTGCTTGAGCTTTGTAAATATTTAGATGCAGCAAATATTGATTTGAAATGTTTTGATAACAATGTTTACAAAAAATTAACCGGGGGTTCTTTACAACCAGTTTTAGAAACTATTAACACTCTGCACAAAAATAATGTATGGCTCGAAATAACAAATTTAATTATACCCGAATACTCCAACAATATAACCACAATCAAAGATATGTGTAAATGGCTATTCAACAACAACTTATCGGAAGTGCCATTACATTTTAGCAGATTTTTTCCTACATATAAATTAGATGAGCTATCCCCAACCCCAGTTCACATATTAGAGCAAGCTATAAAAACAGCTAAAGGTGAGGGAATTGCTCATGTTTACGTAGGTAACGTAATTAATAACGATGGCGAAAACACATTTTGCAATAATTGTAACAAATTACTGATAAACCGTATTGGATATAATGTTACAGAAAAATATATTATCAATAACAAATGCAAATATTGTGGTAAACGCATTACAGGCATTTGGGATTAATATAAAGAGTTTGTCAGTAATGTCTTGCATTATTAATTTAAAAATTTTATTGTTCGTTGTTGTACAACAAATATACGAGAGTCTGTCTATAAAGTCTTGTTTGATGCAGAACTTAGCGAAGTTTACCCTATTAAACTTGTTCTTTAGGGCGAACTCATTTACTCCGTTAAATATTTGTTAGTTAAGAGAGAACACAATTATTCGCCTTATTTAACGGGGCAAGCACCTTTAAAAATAATATATTAGTGTTCGAGTTCTCCCGCTCAGACGAGACGAAGTTTTTATAAATCAGGGGTTCAGCCTAAGCAGAATAACTGATTTTAATAACGAGTTTACCCCGTAGCGCAATGTACTGGGGAATAACGCAAAAGTCGGACATTATGGACAAACATAATTTAACAAATTTTATTTCTTCTTTTAATATATTCATGGCAATATGTCGTAGTTTTTAGTAATTTTGTCAGTTTTAGTTTTTGTAAAAAATATGGATATTCAGCAAATAAAACAACGATTTGGAGTAATTGGAAATTCAATGGAACTGCATAGAGCAATTGATATTGCTATGCAAGTTGCATCAACCGACCTTTCGGTATTAATTAATGGTGAAAGTGGAACGGGAAAAGAAATATTTCCACAAATAATACATCAATTAAGTCCGAGAAAACATGGAGTTTATATTGCAGTAAACTGTGGGGCTATTCCCGAAGGCACAATTGATTCTGAACTTTTTGGGCACGAGAAAGGCTCATTTACTGGAGCAAGCGATAAACGAAAAGGATATTTTGAAGTCGCTAATAACGGAACAATATTTTTAGACGAAGTAGCTGAATTGCCTTTATCTACTCAAGTTAGATTATTAAGGGTTCTCGAAACAGGCGAATTTTTTAAAGTTGGAAGTTCAGTATCTCAGAAAACAAATGTAAGAGTTGTTGCTGCTACAAATATAGACATTTCAAGGGCAATTCAATCAGGAAGATTCAGAGAAGATTTATATTACAGATTAAACACAGTGCCAATAATTGTCCCTCCGTTACGCGATAGAGCCGAAGATATTAGTTTATTATTCAGAAAATTTTCGAGCGACTTTGCCGAAAAATACAGAATGCCAGCAATAAAACTAAATGTTGAAGCACAAATTGCACTTAATAATTATATTTGGCCCGGTAATGTCCGTCAACTTAAAAATATTGCTGAGCAAATATCTATAATAGAGCAAAACAGGGAAATAAATCAAGAGACTTTACAAAAATATTTGCCCGATGTTTTATCTTCAAAATTACCTGCAATATATTCTGGAGATGTTGTTGATAATAAAACATTTAACTCTGAACGAGAAATTTTATATCAAATTTTATTTGATATGAAAAAGGATATGAACGAGTTAAAACAATTAGTTAATGATATTATAAATGACAGAATTCATAATTATAAAGTAAAAGAAAAAGCTTACCAGCATATTGGAGAGAATAATGAAACTGAAATAATTTCGCCTCAAACTGAACAATCAATAACAATTTCGAATATTAAAAAAAACAACATTCAGGATACAGAAATTTTTGAAGAAGAATCATTGTTGTTAGTGGAAAAGGAAAAAGAATTTATTAAAAAAGCACTCGAAAAACATAATGGAAAACGTAAACTTGCAGCAAACGAGTTAGGTATTTCGGAAAGGACACTATATAGAAAAATTAAAGAATATAAAATGGAAGAATAATTATTTAAGGTTGAGAATTGAGGTTGAGGAATGAGGTTCGATAGTTCCTAATCTTCAGGATAAACACACTATTTGTTCCGATTGAGCGGGAATTGAATGATTATAAGTTAAAAAAAGTTTCAGGTTTGAAGTTTCGGGTGTTAACAACTCTATACTAAAAATCAATGAATAAAATATTAAAAGATGAAATGGAATAGATTTAATAAATTATTGTTTATAGTTATATTTGTTGTAACAAGCTGTAAAATAAATTATTCTTTTACAGGTGCATCGTTATCGTCTGATATGAAGACAGTTAATGTACATTTTTTTTCAAATCAAGCTCCATTATTTCAACCAACTATAAGTAATGTTTTTACCGAAGCTTTAAAAGATAAAATGACTACTCAATCGAGTTTAGTTTTATCTAACAGTTCGGCAGATTTAGATTTTCAGGGAGAAATAACAAATTACTCAACTACTCCAGTAGCAATTCAGGGAAACGAAACCGCTGCTCTTAACCGTCTTACAATAGCAGTTCACGTAAAATTTACAAATGCTAAAAATCCAAAATTAAATTTCGATAAAACATTTACTCAATACGATAATTACGAGAGTAGTAAAACATTGAGCAGTGTTGAAAGTGAACTTATACAAAAAATTGTAGATAAACTTACCGAAGATATTTTTAACGCAGCACTATCAAATTGGTAAATATGAATTTAGATTCATTTTATACATACATTAATAATCCAGCTTTACTTAACAGTAATTCAGTTAATGAGTTAAGCGAAATTATTGAACGTTACCCTTACTTTCAAACTGCACGTTTACTTTACCTGAAAAATTTGCAGTTACTTAACGATTACCGTTTTAACGATGAACTAAAAATTGTATCAGCTTATGCTGTAAATAGAAAAGTTTTATATGAACTTGTTTCAGAAAAAACTGAGAAACAAATCACAAAAGAAAATAATAACAATTTGCAAAACATTGAATTAATTGCAAAACCTGAAAACACTCAAATTGAAAGTCAATTAATTGAAACAGAAATTATTTCCGAAATAAAAAATAAAGAAAGCAAAGAAATTGTTAATAAGATAGATGAAGAAAAAGAGTCAAAACCTAAAATTATACCAAATGAAACTCCAGTAACAACCCCTGAAAACAACATAAACGAACTAATTAATATTGAAAACGAAAACATTTCTGAAATTAAAGCAGATAGCATTGACGATTTTAATAAAATTGAGTTAACTAATGTTATTTTAGAACCGAAAGCCGAAGAAGAAACAAATATTAAAATTGAAAACAAGCTAAACGAAGAAAAAGAGCTACAGCCGAAAATTTTAACAATTGAAACTCCCAAAACTGAATATGAAAAAAATGTAAACGAAGAATCTAATATTGAAACCAAAAACCTGAAACCTGAAACTAAAAACCTGAAACCTGAAACTAAAAACCTGAAACCTGAAACTAAAGAAATTACACATGCTCCTGAAGCTGAGAGCATTGCCGATATTATAATAAAAAAAGTTGCAGCAATAAAAGCCCAAAAAGCTCAAAGAAATCTGCAAATCGAAAAGGATTTAAAAACTTCAGAAGTTTCTAAACAACCTGCTGAAATTATTGAAGTTCAAAAACCTCAACAAAAAATTGAAATTTCGCAGGAAATTAAAATTGAACCTGATGAAAAGTTAATTCAAAATGAAGTAAAAGTTGAGCCAGAAGTTATAGTGATGCAATCGGAACAAATTAAAAACGAATTAATTGAAGAAACGATTCCATTAGATACCGAAAAGGTTTTAAATTTAGAACATTTTAATATAAGTACTGATAAAGAAACTCCACTTTTTGTAATACCAGCTTATGATATTAATCAGTTATCTGTTACACAACCAATAAGTGAAGATGAAAACAAAATCGAATTATCTAAAGAAAAGATGTCATTTGAACAATGGATAAATACTATTTCTAACAAATCGCAAAATTTAGAAAAACAAAAACAATATGAACAAATAGTAGAATCTTTTATTAAATCGGAACTAAAAATTCAAATAAATAATTTATTCGATAATAATAATTTTGACTCAGAAATAAAAAATAATTCAGATATAGAAACTGATTTAATATCTGAACCACTGGCAGATATATATATCAAACAAGAATTATTTGATAAAGCAATATTAGTGTTTGAAAAATTAACTTTGAAATATCCCGAAAAAAATATTTACTTTGCAAATCGAATTTTAGAAATAAAATCAAAATTTAATAATCAATAAATCAAAATATTATGATTTACACTACATCAATTGTATTAATTTTTATAGTTTGTATTCTACTTGTTTTAATTGTATTAGTTCAAAATTCTAAAGGTGGTGGTTTGGTATCCAATTTTGCATCTTCAGGTCAAATTATGGGTGCACGCCGCACAACCGATTTTTTAGAAAAAGCTACGTGGTATTTAGCTGGTGGACTTTTAGCACTTTCAATTATTGCAAGTTTAACAATTCCCCGCGAAACAGTTGACCCAAATAAATCTTTAATAGAAGACCAACTTAAAAATGCTCCCGGAAAAACTGAAATGCCTACAATGCCAACTAATAACCCAAATACTAACCCCCAACCTGTAAATAAATAACCATAAACTATATCCACTTTACAATTGGAAAGTCCATACGATGTGGTAGTTTTGAATTCTTCGGAAAAACTCTGAACGAATAATCATACACACCTGAACGTGTCGCAGGTATGGCACATTTATAAGTTACCTGACCTGTTTTTTCTTTAGATGGTTTCATTTCTTCGATAAACTGAATTTCTTTTACTTCATCAAAAACTTTACGTCCAAATACTATTTCAATACCAATATCAGAAGGAGGTATTTCGTGTAAATTAAGTACAATTTCGGCTTCAAAATTTTCGCCCAGAAATAGTGGTTTTACGGTAGAATCGTGAACATTTATATTTACAATTTCGATACTTTCCCAAGCTCTGATAATTTTTTGTTTCCATGATGCAATTGAACGGGCTATTTCGTAATTATTGTTGCGAAGAGAGTTTCTTCGTTCTATTAATTTTATGTAATATTTGTTATAGTAATCGTCGAGCTGGCGTTTCATTGTAAAGCGAGGAACAATATCGGAAATTGTCTTTTTAATAAACGAAATCCATTTTGTAGGCAATCCCGATTTATCGTTTTTGTAGAATGTTGGAACAATCTCATTTTCAAAAAGAAAATATAATGTTTCGGCATCTAATTCATCTTGAAAATCTTGATTATTATATGTTTTTTCTTCTTTTAATGCCCATCCTGCATCTTTAACATAGCCCTCTGCCCACCATCCATCTAATACGCTGCAATTTAAAACCCCATTCATAATTGCTTTTTCGCCACTTGTACCAGATGCTTCGAGTGGACGGATAGGTGTATTTAACCAAATATCAACACCTTGTACTAACTTTTTAGCTAATTCTATATCGTAATTATCGAGAAAAAGTATTTTTCCAACAAATTCGGGCATACGAGAAATTTCTACGATTTTTTTAATTAAATCCTGACCGGCTTTATCGGCAGGATGAGCTTTACCGGCAAAAATAAATTGTACAGGTTTTTCCTTATTGTTTACAATTTCTGACAATCGTTTTAAATTGCTAAAAATAAGATGTGCTCTTTTATAAGTTGCAAATCTACGGGCGAAACCAATGGTTAAAGCATTTTCGTTAAGTTTTTCGACGGTTTCGAGGACAAGAGTAGGATTTTCCTGACGATTTTCGAGACCTTCCATTAATTTTATTTTAATAGTGTCGAAAAGTTCTTTACGTAATTGTGAACGAACCTCCCAAATTTTTTCGTCGGGAACTTTATGTATTGCTGCCCACATTTTTGGGTTCGATTGGTCATTAATAAATTCTTTGGGCAAATATTCGTTATACAATTGCCACCAAGGTTTTGCTACCCAGGTTGGAAAATGTACGCCATTTGTTACATAGCCGATATGCAGTTCTTGAGGGAAATAATTATCCCACAGCGAATTAAACATTGTTCTTGAAACTCTGCCATGAATTCGGCTAACTCCGTTAACTTCCTGCGAAAATTTACAGGCAAGAACACTCATCGAAAATTTTTCTTTATTGTCGTCTTCTCTAACACGTCCTAATCCCATTAATGTTTCCCAGCTAATATTTAATTTTTCGGTAAAATACGATAAGTAAGTTCTAATCATATCTTCGTTAAAAGCATCGTGTCCGGCAGGAACAGGCGTATGAGTAGTAAATAATGTTGAAGCACGAATAATTTCTACAGCTTCGTAAAAATTTAATCTTCTGATTTCTACCATTTTTCTAAGTCGTTCTAATCCAATAAAAGCTGCATGACCTTCGTTGCAATGATAAAGTACAGGTCCTAAATTAAGAGCGGTAAGCATTTTTATGCCACCAATTCCTAATAAAATTTCTTGTTTTAAGCGATGTTCAAGGTTACCACCATAAAGTTGGTGAGTAATTGTTTTATCGGCATCAGAATTTTCTTCAATATCGGCATCGAGTAAGTAAAGGGGAACTTTTCCAACTTCAAGTTTCCAAACTTTAGCATAAAGTAATCGTCCTGGCATTGGAATATTTATAACAACCCATTCGCCTTTTTCGTTTCTAACAGGCTGTAATGGCAAAGCAGTAAATCGTTGAGGAACATATTTTGCAATTTGTTCGCCAGAAACGGATAGAGTTTGTGTAAAATACCCATATCTGTATAAAAGTCCAATACCAATAATGTTTTTACCCGAATCGCTGGCTTGTTTTAAATAATCGCCAGCTAATAAACCAAGCCCGCCTGAATATATTTTCACACTATCGTGCAATCCAAACTCCATGCTAAAATAAGCAATCAAATCATTATCTTCTTTTTTATTCATGTATTCATCAAACAAATCGCTTACATGCTTTAACTTGTTAATAAATGCCTGATTCTTTTCGAGTTCGCGATATTTTTCAAAACTAATTTCTTCGAGCAAAACAACAGGATTACGGAAAACTTTTTCCCAAAGTTCGGCATCAATCATTTCGAAAAGTTCGTGAGCTTCATAATTCCACGACCACCATAAATTTTTTGAAAGTTTTTGCAAATTGAACAAACTTTCAGGGATATACGATTTTATAAAAACTTTTTTCCAGACTGGTTTTAAAATTTCTTTATTGGTTAGCGATTTTAAATTTTCGGGAAGTTGTTTGTTTTTATATTCTTCGAATCTTAATTCTGATTTTGATAGAGCAATTTTAAATGCTTGATGATAGAAAGATATAAGATTCTGCCACAATAATGTTTTTGACACTTCAAAAGCTAAATTTCGTGCTTCATTAACCTCGTTTTTGCTTAACGAATTATATTGAAGTATAAATTCGGCAATTTTACGAAAAACTTCTTCTTGATTAAAATCATCACGTTCAATTACTTTTATAGCATTCCCCTTATCATTTCCTTGTTGTTTTACCCAAAGACCGAATCCTGCCAATGTTGTTGTAATTGTTGGAATATGAAATGCTATACTTTCGAGTGGAGTGTAACCCCATGGCTCATAATAAGATGGAAAAACCGACAAATCGAAACCTATTAATAAATCGTAATAAGGCAAATTAAAAATTCCATCAACACCATTGAAATAACAAGGAACAAAAACAACTTTAACCTTATCGGATGGGCTGTTATTAAGTTTCTTTTCTTTAATTTTACTTAGAATAGGGTCGTTACCGGAATCGTGCAAATTATGTGTAAGATATTCGTTTGATATAGGGATATTAAAATCGCAATTATGTATTCGTTCTAACAATTCAGTTCGTGGACCGATATGATTTGCAGGCACTGTAATAAATGCAACAATATTATTTGTTACGTTGGGATTATTGTTAATTTCGGCAAGTGCCTCAATAAAAAGGTCTATTCCTTTATTTCTAAATTCATATCTTCCGCTATTAATAATAAGCAAACTATCTCTCGAAATTTTCTGATTAATAAGGGCTTCGGCTATATTAAAAAATTTATTTCGTGCAATTTGTCTTTTATTATCAAATTCGGAATCGGGAGGCACAAATGAATTTTCGAAACCATTTGGAGTAATAACATCGGCTTTTTTATTGTGAAACTGCACACATTCCCTATCTGTTATTTCGCTCACAACTGTAAAAGCATCGGCAGTATTTACCGAAAGCATTTCGAGCGATTGTTTCGATTGAATGCCATATCTTTCTGCTATTTCGTTGGCATTATATTTTGTTAAATCTTTGTATAAAGGAAGTCCGTTACCCGCAATTGAACGCCCAACCGTGGTTGCATGTGTGGTAAACAGCGTGCCAATTTGTGGCACTTCTTTTTCAAGATACAAAATACCGGAACCAGTCATCCATTCATGAAAATGTGCAATAATTTTATCTTTTGATGAATGTGAAAAATTATAAAAACTTTGAATAATTTTTGCTGCGGCATAACCCAAAAGTGTGGGCTCAATATAATCCCACTGTCCGTGCAAAGAGTCGAGGCGATAATTTTCCCAAAAACTGAAAAATATTTTATCTTTTTGACTAAAATATGGAGTAAAATCGGCTAATATAACAATTGGTGAACCTGCAATTTTCCACCTTCCAACTTTAAATTTAAGACCCTCTATCTCAGCTTGCTTTCTCCAAGTTTTAAATAAAAATTTATCTTCAATAAATTCTGAATTTTGATTAGTTTCTTTCCAAACATCGGGACCAATAAGTATGTAATTATCTTTTAAATCGTCAACAATAGATTTTGCTTTAGTAGATATTACAGTGTAAATACCGCCAACTTTATTGCAAACTTCCCAACTTACCTCAAAAAGATAATCGGGTAAAAGTTCATTTTCAGACATATAGTATTATTTATTTATTTCTGAATTAATTTTGTAAAGATATATTAATTCAAAATTTATAAAAATATTTTAGTGAAATATTTGCTAATATGTAACTACTCACCTCATTAAAAATCCTTTACTAATCTTATGCGTTTTATTTCTCGCAAATTAGTTATATCATATTCTCTTTTGACAGGATTTACAAGATTTACAGGATTTTTTTATGTTAATCCTGTAATCCTGTCTAATTCCACATTTCCATCTTTTCTTTGCGTTCCCTGCTCCGTGAGATAGTTAAAAAAAAGAGCGAACTATATAGAGTCTGTCTATAAAGTCCGCTGACTGCGTTATGCTCATTTTGAAAACAGTCATTTACATAAGTAAACTCCTTGATTTTCAATACTTCGCAAGCCTTGTCATCGAACTTTATACTCCAGACTCTTGACTTTATGGACAGACACTATACAAAGAGTTTACCCTGTAAAATGTTTACCAAGTGAAATGCGAAGCATATTTCACAATGGCGAAGCTATTTAACAGGGCAATTATCTAACGGGGTAAACGCCTTCCGCTCAATCGGAACAAGTTATGCGAGAAATAATCATTGTGAGAAACTTTTTACGTAACATCAGTTAATAATATTAAATCTTCGGCATTTTGTTTAAACAACATTTTTTATATTTTTTTCCACTTCCGCAAGGGCAGGGATCGTTTCTGCCAATTTTAACAGTAACCGCTTGTTGTGGAACAGTGTTTAATGTGTTGTTTTTCTCTTCGTTATATCCTGCCCATGAATATAAAACATTTTCATATAATTCAAAAATATTATATAAAACTTTTTTGTAGTCTCTGGTTTTAAAATTGTGAAATTCTTTTTCAACCTTAATATAATTTCCATTAATGCCAAGCGAAACGTATTTTTTATCAAAAAGCACTTTAATTATCGGAAGTAATTCATTTAGTTTGCAATCAATAGTATCTCCAATTGTTAAACCTAAAAAATCGCTATCAATCACATTATCTTCGATTGATGCTTTAGAAAAAAAGTCAAACACATCGGAATAAACAGCAAGAATTTCTTCTCTTTTCTCGGGACAATGCAATATCATCTGACACAAAGCTACGGATATAGAGGTTTTGCAATAAGTGTAGATGCCCGGTTGCATAAGATATTCCTTAAGCGTGCCCGGGTTGTTTATACCTAAACTATAAAAACATTGCCAGATTGTTTCAGTTATATGATCTCCTATCCAAAACTCTAAAAATTCATGGTCGTATTTAAAAAAAGAAAATATTTTAGGAAGACTCTCGATTGCATTAATTTCTTTTAATATAAAAATTGCATGCAATACAAAGGTGTGAGTATCTTCTTTCCATCCCAATTTAATAAAATAATCATATCTGTTAACAGCATCATCAATAATTGTTTCGAGATCTTTTATAAGCGATGGGCGAGGCAGTGCAATAATTTCTTTTAATATTTCCTTAGGAATATTTAATCCATAATTGTATAGCATGTGTATTTCAGGGTTCTCGAATTTTGGGGCTGTTGTGTTTTTTGAAATTATAACAGGGTTATTTGTTACAGGAGTAATTCTTTGTTTGTTTTCTTCTTCAAATCGGGCTGCAGCAGTTTTTAATCGTAAGGCAAACAGAAATTTTTCAGCTTGTTCTGTATCGTCATGGTCCGGAGCAATTTTTTTTAGAATTTCAAGTTTGTTTTCGGCTAACTCAAGATTTTCAATGGCTGAATAATAACGAATAGCTGTTTTTAAATAAGTTGTTATTTCTGCTAAATGAAATAAATCTCTATCGGGATACAATGCTTTAATTTCCATGGCTTCGCCTAATATTTCAGGTACTTGGTCAGGCTCTCCATTTTCGATACATAAATTTGCTTTATTTATTAATGCAAACAGATAATCGGGATGTTCTGAAAGAATCCAGTTATTTACTTCAACTGCTTTTTCGTGTTTTTCTCTGACATTATACGCCACAGATAAATAATTTTTTAGATGTGGTACCTGTGGATACCTGATAATAAGTTCTGTGAGTTTGTCAATTATTTTTTTGTTGTTTTTATTTTGTGCTTCAAAAAACAGTTGCTCAAATTGTTTCTCCAATTCGGGAGTAATGCCAAATTTTTCGTTTTGGAATGTAGGGTCGGTTGTTATGTGATAACCGTATATTTTAAACTGATTTTCCATATACCTTTAAATTAAAATTTATTTTTTTTATTACAATTTGTTATTTTTTTTGAATAATCGCCATATCCTATACCTACGTCACGTAAGGGATTACAAAATGACCATACTTTTGAAACTATACTTGATGTGGTCATATTCTGTTGTTTATCAAATTTACAATTACTTTTATCATCATTTCTTTATCATCAGGCTTTGAAGAAGCCACCATTAAGGTAATTGCTACCAAAGCGTTGTTATCTATTACAATCATTCTGTTTTCGAACAACCCTTGATTAGCATTTAAAAACCAAACAAATAATAATGCCGCTATTCGCTTGTTGCCGTCTGTAAATGAATGATTCTTAACTACGAAATACAGCAAGTGTGCTGCCTTCACTTCAAAACCGGGATAGAGTTCTTTGCCATCAAAAGTCTGGTAAATGGTATTCAGCGAACTTTTAAAAGACGCATCCTTTTCTTTTCCGAAAAGTTCTGACCCTCCAAATTTTTTCTTTAATTCATTAATGGCATTGATAGCCTCATCATAAGAAATGCGGAAAATTTCTTTGCTCGTGGTTGGCGGTATATGGAGTGTTTGATGATCATACTGGTCTAAAACATCCAGCGCTTTTGCATAATCGTTTAATACTTTCAATAATCCGCTTGTTTCGTTATCTGAAAGACTTTTGTTTTCTGAAATATTTGCTATTAAACCGATTGCATTTTTTAATTCGTTGAACCTGTTTTCGGTTTCCAGTAATCGTTTTTGGTTAATAGTATAACCTTTTACCAAATAATCTTTCAGACGTTGTGTTGCCCATTGGCGAAATTGGGTGCCCCGTTGTGATTTTACCCTGTATCCTACAGAAATAATTACATCAAGATTGTAATATTTAACCATTGATTCCTGAGTTTTTCCAGGTATTGCACCATGTTGAGTGGTATGTGCAAAATTTGCACTTACCAGTTTTTCATCCAATTCGCCTTCCTTAAAAACATTATTAATGTGCTTGGTTATTACGGTTCTGTCTCGTTGGAATAGCTCGGTTATCTGCTGCTGAGAAAGCCACACTGTTTCTTTGTCAAGTATTACGTTAATCTCAACAATATCATCAGACGATTTATATATTTCTATTTCATTCATTTTTTGTTCATTTAATTTACCCGATTACACTAACCTCCCTTCAAACGCCCTTTTTAAAATACTTTGCCTTAAAGTTTCGACTTGTTTCAAGCTATTTGTTATAGTTTCTTCTATTTTATCACAAACTGTGAGTTTGCTTTCTAAATCCTCAACTATAAGCTTTTGTTCTTTTAATGTTGGAAGTGGAATAGGATATGTTTTAAGTTTTGTCCCATTAATATTTGATTGATTGACTCCGAAACTTCTTACTGTATTACCATATTGTTTTGCTGCATGAGTATTCAAATAATAAGTAAGATAATCCGCATCAATTAAATTTTCTATTCTATTTATACGAATCAAGTAACCTGCAAAAATAGCAGGTCTTTCACCTTTGTATATAGCTGTTTTTCCAACCCATTCTGCACTGTTTGTTCTATTAAAAAGTACATCATTCCTTTTAAGTAAATACTTTTTTATTTCAGTATCATCATCAGTATAAACTAAATCATTCCAATCAAATCTACATTTTTGAATATTTCCCATTCTTAATACAGGCATTTTACCAGATTCTTTAGATTTTGTTGCAGAACCATACTCAACATTTGAACAAACTTCTCCCAATTTTACCCATTTCCATCCTTTTGGTATTTTCCCCTCATTAACATTTATATTCGTCAGTTTCCCTTCAAACGCCCATTTTAACAAACTTTGGCGGTAAACTTTTAATTGTTGTTGTGCAGTTAATAGTTGTTGTTTTCCATTTTCCAAATCGCTAAGGAGTTCTTCTATTTTGGAGACAATGGCTTGTTGTTCTGATAAAGGAGGAAGAGCAATTTGCATTTCTTCTATTTTTGTTGAAGAAATATTTGGTTGTGCTCCACCATAAGCATCCTTCTCTATTTGTCTTTTCAAAGAATTAATTTGATAAAATAGAAATTGGTTATTCAGAATATCTTCATTCAGAATTTTGAATTTGCCTACTCGTTGATTTTGATATGCTTTTTCTGAACTTTTGTAAATCCCAAATTTGCCAGTTGTGGCACCAGACATGGCAACAAGAATATCATTATTCTCAACTAAATAATTATCATATTCATTATTTGCAATTACTCTTACTGCTTTATTACTTGAAACTGTTCCACCATTAATATCAGAAATTCTAATTACTGGAATTCCTTCGTTTTTATAATTATCACTTTTAAATGCATAACCATTTTTAAGTTTGCAAACACCACCAAGTTTTTTAATTTGCCAGTGTTTGGGTAGTATGTTATTTGAATTAGTCATTTAATTGTTTTTGATCATTGGATATTTTTTGCATTTGGGTAATAATTATATCTCGAACTGATTTTATGGCTTTTGGGGGCATGTCTTTTATATGTTAAATATATTGAAATTGTTATGGAATAAAGAACGTGATTTCATACCATCGAATAATTCATCATAAGTAATAATTTTCAATTCTCTTTCATTCGATTTCTTTAACCAACGCCACTTCTCAATAGAAATATCAGGTGTTCTTCCTATTACAAGTCTTAATTCAGGATTATAATATTCAATACCATCTTTTGCCAATGTTCTTTTTACTAAATCTTGGCCTAAAATTCTATCATAATCTCTAATTTGCTGTAATGCTGTTGTAAATGCAGATGTGAAACTTGGAATGTCTTTTTTGTTTTTGATAATGTTAATTGCTCTTTTTAATTCAAAAAGCTCCCAATCTCTTGCTACAGAATTTCTAAGAAAAATATCTAACCTTCTGTTTTTTCTATTAATATCCAAATCTGGAAATTTTAACCACAATTGTGTTTCAATTCTATCGTAATCAGAACCAAATAGATTCTTATAATATTTTTTTAAAAATGCTTCTAGCTCGTTTTCTTTAGAATGGTTATTTAATAAAAATTCAAACTCAGCAATTACTTGAGATTCGTCAATTAAGTTAAAAGAAACCAAAGGTTCGCATGGTAAAAGGCTATTCTTTAATACCCCATTATTAAAATATTTTTCACAGTAATGTCCCTGAACTTTATATTGATCATCAATTATACTAATAGATATTTCATTCTCATATTTTTTCATAAAACGATTAAAAGCATTGCATGTACCCTCTGGGTTCAAACTAAAAAAAGAATCAAGACTTCCAATCATTATTCGAGAATCCAATTCAAATTGTTCTACAAAATTTTCAAATTTTGGGAATAAAATATCTTGATAGATGTTTTCATCAAATCCTGAGTAATTGGTAACAAATTTTATATCTGGCATATTATAATTGCCATCTACCCAAAACCTCCAACCAGCATATCTATTATTTGTTATCCTTTTATAATATTTAAAAAGTTGTTTCATTTCATTGAAACCAACATTAGAATTTTCAATATTTTTAAAAAGGTCGAAAGGCTCGAAAAATGGAATGATTAATTTATAACCTTGGCTGTGTTGTTCTTTTCTGTCTATATAATTTTGTTCAATAATATTTTCTCCAAACTTCTTTAAATAATAAGTCTTTTGGTGTTCATAATCTTTATCAAAGTCAGATTGTCCAAACAATTCAAAAATAAATTTTGTAAATGCAGATTTATCAAGCCTACTCAACATTAATTTAATAGAATCCTTGTCTATAATATTATTGGTAATCATGTTATAAGTTTAGCTTAATACATATTTAATATGAGGTACTTCTTTATAATATTTTCCATTAAGTTCACTTCCTGCTTTCTTTTTATTTGTACCACCCCATTGTTTAAAATAAAATGCAGTACCAGAGTTTTGGCATTGTTCTTTAATATCAATTACCCATTCTTCTTTTATAGGCCGTGGAGTACGTCCGCTTTCGCCACCTACAATTACCCAATCAATACTTTCCAAGTTCATGTTGTGTAACGGACTTAACAATGGTTCGCATGAAAGGAACTTTACCCTTGCACCCGTATTTCTTAAATTATCAATCCGATGTGTTACATCTTTATTTTCAACTGTTACACCCATCCATAAATTATGTGGCCAATCGAGCCAGCCTTCGCTGTCGTAATATTTTAATACATCAGAACGTTTAGTAAGCACTTGAAATACATGATGAGGATTATCTTTAATAACTCTGAATATTTGCTGAATAAACTTAACAGGTACATCTTTGTGAAATAAGTCACTCATGGAATTTACGAATACTACTTTAGACTTTTTCCATTTGTAAGGTTCATTCAAAGCTTCGGGATGTAAAGTAAGATCAAAACCATTTTTATATTTTTCCTGTCCCATAGACTGAAGCCTGTATGCCATGATTTCAGCATAACAATGTTTACAGCCAGAAGACAGTTTATCACAACCTGTAACAGGATTCCATGTCATCTCAGTCCATTCTATTTTTGTGCTTGCCATATTAAAACTCAATTTTTAATTGTGGTGTGCAATATTTTTCTATTTTTTTAAAGAAATCAATCCCTCTTTTATGTTTTGAATAAAAAGAAAGATAATAAAGAGGAAGATTCTTCTCGCTGGAGCGAATCTGATGCATTAAAGGGTTTTCCAAATATCCAAGCTTAACCATATTCTCCTGATATTGTTCAGCAAGAAATTTTACAAAATCTTTTTTGTTGTTTGTTCCATTCTTTTCAAATGCTTCACGCCAATTTTTCATCCCAAGATATTCAGTAATACGTTGGTTTTCCTCTTTTATATACTTATCAAAATTTCTATTTGCGTCCATATGTAAAGCTTGCAATATCAAAAAATCCATCAAGTTTTTTCCTAGATTAGTAATTGTTGAGAAATTTAAACTTAAAGAATATGGGTCAACAAAGCAAAAAGGAAGCAAAGTATTTCCTTTTCCATATTTTGGAATACAACTTATAATTTTTTCGATTGAAGAATTACTGTCACAATTTAAAACATCAACATTTAAATGTTTAAAATCTCTTTTAACTCGTGTGTTTAATGCATTATATCTATTTTCATCTAACTCGCAAAGTATATATTTTGAAAAAGGAACTGGTAATGACATTGCAATTAAAGAAGAAGATCTATAAACTTTTTTAGTTTCTGTAATTCTTGAATATCCTGCTCCTGAAAATAAATCGATATAAACAAGTTGATCCCAAAATTTATTCATGCCACTTGTGAAGATATCACAATAACAACCAACCAATCTAAATTTCTCAAGCGACCAGGAGCGAACTTCAGGAATAAAAAGTCCATCATCTTTTACTTCAATAATTGGATTAAATTTTTTCATCTTAGGTTGCTAATACTTCATTTAATTCATCAATTATTTTTTCATAATCTTCACGGAACAACTTGTAAAATTTACCTAAACTACCGTTTTTATTAAATGGGTCGAGGTCAAAATCTTCTTTTTCTATATGAAAAGAAGTAATTACATAATCCTTAATCATCCTGAGCCATTGCATTTGTTCCTCGTTAAATTTTGTGGTTCCAGCCTGTTTTTTAAACACCCAATCCTGGAAGTTTTTATCTACGGTTTTATCAAATGCTGTTAAAGTATTATCTACACCGCTCACTTTACGAATGAGAGAAACAATTGCAGTTAGTTCGTTTCGTGCAGAGCTGTTACATTGCCCCAAAGCTTCATAAGCACGCCAAATAATCATTGGTGCAAGCATTGGCTTATCATTTTGCAGTTTCTCAAGCACTTCCTTAATCATTGTGTATGTAAGTTCGCGCCTGCGGTATGGTTGGTTATAAAAGATTTGCAATGCGGTTAGTTCGTCTTTATGTTGTTGCATCCATTCAGCAAAATCTTTCACCAGTTTATTTGCTTTCTCTTTGTTAATCATTTTCCTTTCAAAATTTTTATTTCTTCGGCTGATAAATCATATAATTTGTAAACCAACTCATCAATTTTTTTTTCGTTATCGGTGCTGTCTTTGTCTTGTTGTTTTTGTAAAATTATTTTGTCAACTAAATCATTCATTTGCTCTTCTTTTCTTTTGTCAACAGAAGGTATCGGAATTTTTTGAATTGCTTGAAGTGTTATTTCACCTTCAATACCTCCACTTTGATAAAAATTTAAAAAGCTAAAGTTGATTAATTTTGAGTTTAGAATTGATAGAATATATTTCAAATGATTACCTGAAATAAAATAGCTTGTATTAAGCAAATAGCTTTTACTATAATCAAAAGCAAACGCTTGGATTTTAGATGCTTTAGTGAAAACGATTTTATCATTTTCGAAATTTTCTAAATATGTACAAGCTCTGAGTTCCCACCAAAAATCTCCTTTGTCTATCCGGTTAATGAGTTGTTGCTTATATGGAAATAAATGATTCCATAATGCAGAATATGTTTTTTTAAACCATTCTGTTGCATCCTCAATTGGCATATTTCCGTATCTTGGTGGTGGTTCGGAAACTATATTCAATTTTGTATTTGAAGAAATGTTGTTTTTAATGGTAAATCCTTTAGGTATATAAATTATCCAAAGCCGGCTATTAACCTTAGAATATTTAAAAATATCTCTCCCTCTGAGGAGTGGTTTTAATAATGAGAGCGCATTAGGATTCTGTTGTATAATTTTTATTTTAACTTTTTCGTCAATAATAAACGCATCATTAAACCCTGTAGTTATTCCTCTGCTTAAACTTATATCCCAATCTATCAAAGATTTTCTCTCCTTTTCAATCTTTATTTGTATTCTTTCGAATTTAGACCCTGATAAATTCCAAACATCTTTATTGGCTAATTCAATAACTTGGAACTGTTGATTTGAATTTAAAAAATCAAATATATTTTGTGTTTTATTTTTTACCATAAAATGCAAAACACCATTATTTTCTGTATGATTGGAGAAACTAATAATTCCAGAATCAACGCTTACGCCATCAAAAACTTGGAACTTATCAAAATCAATTATTTTCAAATCAGAAACTTTCGCTGAAAGAAAAGCCCTTGTTTTTTTCCCATAAGAAGCAGTTCTCCATTTGTTTGAAGTTATAAGAATAGATTGAGCATTTTCAGATATTATTTTTTTTGACAACTCCAAAAACAAACAATAAATATCTACTCCATTTGTAAACGTCGAATAGTTGTTTGTAAAATATTCTTGCGAATTTTTCATCCCTGCCAAGCTAAAATATGGAGGATTCCCAATAATTAAATCAAAACCTTCAAAATCACCTTTATTATTAAGCACTTCAGGAAATTCAAAACGCCATTCAAAAGCATTTTTAAAAATGGCATTTGTTCTGATTTCGTCTAATATTACCTCATATTTTTTTATCTTTTCAGTAAGTGCTTTTACATCTTCATTAAATTTATTTTTTTCTTGAGGTGTCTTTTGATACATATTGGTTTGCAAGGTAAGATTATCAAGTTCACCTTTAGCTTTATACCAATTTTGGAAATCTTTACCCGATTTGATAATTTCTGTTCTAAAATCGCTTTTAATTCTGTCTATAATCTGTTGCAAACCTCTTTTTACTTCCCTGTTTTTTT
>MENF01000129.1 GCA_001769035.1 Bacteroidetes bacterium GWA2_32_17 | reverse complement strand
AGACAATCGGAATCTTACATACTTTTTAAGTAATGTATTTTCTGTATTTTTTTTCTTTGTTTTTTTAAAGAAAATCATTGTGGCAGATTTTTTTAATATTAATTAATTGCTAAAGCACTTAAGTTATACTTTAAATGGTCATAATTTGAGTTTTTGTTTGGAGTATTGTGGTTACCTACCCATAACCCCTCCGTTGAAAGGGAATTAAAAAGAGGGGGTCAAAAAAGGTGAAACTCAAATTATTCCATTTTGAAGTATAAATTTCAATGTAAAAGTAAAAAAAAACTGGTGGTTTAACACCAGTTTTTTAATAAATTAATCTTTTTGTTAAGTATGGTTTAAAAATTCTTTCTGAAAATCCTGCCATACTTCATTGGGTAATTCTGAAAGTGTATTATTACGCAATTCGCCACCATCCTGCAATGTGAGCATTGAAGGTTCGTGTGAATGTTTTCCCATTGACATAATTAGAAAATCTTTTACTTTTTCTAATTCCTTTGTTGCCCAATTTGTAGCATCTTCAGCAAAAAAACATGAATTTGTTTCAGCAATCCAGTTCGATGGTTTAATTTTATAAATCCAACCTTTCCCGTACGGATCCTCATTTAGCATTTCAGGGCTCTCATTGAGCATTGAGTTTGTTTTCAGGATTTTTCCGGAAATGGGAGAAAATATCTTAAGCAGTTTACTGTTATGCTCAATTTTGGCAAGTAAATCTCCTTTGTTGATAATTTCGCCAGGATTAATAAGATTGCTGAATTTCACTTCTCCTGTAAGGTGTTGTAGCAAATCATCCAATCCTAAATTGGCGACACCGGATTTTTCTAAATGAATCCATGTGTGGTTTTTACTGTAAAATAACCCCTGAGGAATTCTTAATATATTTGCTGTAAGAATTCCTAAAGCATTTTGAATTTGCTTTGTTATTTTTACCTGTTTGTTTAATACAACCCAGAAAGGAATAAGTATAGCCAAGAAAGCTATAATTACTAAATATTCAATTCCTTTTGTTGCAAAAATGTCGTTAATACTGAAATTTTCCATTTTATTTTCCTCCTTTTTTATAATTGTTAATAATAATTTCTATTTTTCCTCATCTTCGGGTACCCAGTCTGGAGATTTTCTAAGAATAGGCATTCTGTAAATAATCCATCTGAATATCCAAATTTGTGCTAATATTACTGAAACCGACACTACAATTTCCATCCATGTAGGGTAATGTGCTAATGGGTCATTCCAAAGATATGCAATCATCGAAACATTGAGTCTGTTTAATATAATTCCTATTATTGTCATAATTGAAGCAATATGTATTAAAAGCATACTTCTATGTTTAAATCCATAAATAAAAAAGATAAAAGGAACTAATACAAATCCTAATATTTCTAACAGAAACCAATAACCAATATGGGTGTTGATTAATGCCCATTGTTGACTATGGATTAATACCAGCAATCTCAGGAATAAATAAACAAACATTGCAACTGCACAAATCTTAGCAAACCCAAAAACAATATTTTTATATGAATCCCCATAGTCAGATTTCAATTGATTTTTAAACACTTTCTGGCAAATACTTCCAACAACTATTATTATTGACAGTCCTGCAAAAATACTTGATATTAAGAAAAGTATGGGGAGGAACTCGGAATACCATAATGGATGTATTTTCGCCTTAGCCATCATAAAAAGTGCTCCGAGACCTGATTGATGAAGAACCGAAAGAGTAATTCCAAAAATAACTGTTCCAATGGTAAGTGAAACCAAGATTTTTCTAAGTCGTTTTGCCTCAAGCCACTCGGCAATAGCAGGAGAGAATTCAATAAATTGTGCAATAATATATAAAATAAAGTGCCATGCAACAAGAAAAAGTACAGAACTTAATCCAAATGAGTTGCCAATTATTGGGTTTATAATATTCCATGGACGGCCAAGGTCAAGAATAAGTGCACCTGCATAAAAAGAATATGCAAGAAAACCCCAAAGTACAGTCATTCTCACAATTGAATGGTATTTTTTCATATTGAGGATATATACCATAAATGTTAGAACATAAGCCCCTCCGGCAAAAGCAACTCCCGTTATTACATTAAAACTAATCCATAATCCCCATGGATGCAATTGGGAAGCATCAGCAACAGAACCCAAACCTTTAGCAAAGCGAATGACAAGAATAACCAGACTTAATAAAATAATTAATCCGGAAATAATATTGAAAGGAGTGAAAATTTTCCCTCTGGGTTTAAGTTCACTTATTACAAATCTAATAAGACTTTTACTCCCTCTATCAGATATATTCACATTATTATTCATAAGATTCCTCCTTTTCAATTTTATTATTTTCAGATTTTGAAGCTGAGTGCATTCCAAGCAATAAAGCAGGTAGAACGGTAAAAATTACAGGAACTGCATATAGAAATTCCTTAGAATATTCGGGATATGGTGTTGCTCCAAGATTCGTTTTAAATCCTAATTTTTCAAATGGAACGGAAGCAAGGTAAAGAACTCCTGTCCCTCCAACTTCATTTTCTCCATAAATATGGTGATAATATTTATCAGGTTCAGCATATATCCGTGCTTTTGCAATCTCAATAAGATCTCTTCTTTTTCCGAAAATAGCAGCTTCTGCCGGACAGTTCTCAACACAAGCAGGTTTTTTCCCTTCCTTAAGGCGTTCAAAACACATTTTACATTTTTGAATTTTAGGATTTGGGCTGTGATATTCAAATTTCGGAATATCAAACGGACAATTAATCATACAAAATCTGCAACCCATACATTTATTAGCAGTCCAAATTACAGGTCCTTCGTCAGTTTTTTTCATTGCTTTTGTAAGACATCCCGTTGCACATGCAGGCTGATTACAATGCATACATTGCTTTTTTACAAAAATCTCATTGCCATCAACATTAAATGTATTAATTACACATAATTGTTTTTCAGTAGGTTGTCTATTACTTCCCGTTTCCTCATCACTTGTGTCGGGCAAACCATTTGTTTCTGCACAAACGTGTTCGCAAGTTCTACAACCTATACACAAGGTTGTATCAATTAGAATTCCTGAAAATTCTATTTCTTTTTCTTCTTTTTTTGGAGCTGCCAGAAGTTCATTTCCAACTGTAAGAGTAACTCCTGCAATCCCAATTGTCTTAATGAAATCTCTTCGATTAATACTCATAATATCAGCATTTTTAATAATTTAATAATAAAACACATTTATATATTGTTGTTATTTGAATTTATCAATAAAATTGGTTTGAAAATCTTCCCAAACTTCTGACCTAAAATCCATGAGAATACCTCCTTTAATTTTTCCTCCATCCTGAAGAACAATATTAGCATACTTGGTTTCATTTGTCTTTTGCATAATTGCAATAAAATCTTTTAAGCGGTTAAATTCAGTTATTAGCCAAGTGATGAATTTTTCAGCCATGAAAAAAAACTGAATTTCTCCAATCCAATTTGTCGGTTCTATCATATATACCCAGCCGTCGGAATAAGGAGAAGAATTTATTAATGATGTATTTGTCAGAAGTGCTTTATTTTGTGTTTTAATGATTCCCGAAACCGGAGCTTTGATGTTTAATTGTTTGTCATTTTGAATGAGGGATAGGAATACTTCATTCTTTTTTATCACATCCCCCGAGTTTTTCATTTTGATACCAGTAAGTAAGCCAGTTACATGAGGGAAAAAATCATCAATTCCAATTTTAACCATTCCGTCTTTTTCCATAAATGCCCAAGTATGTGTTTTGTCAAAATACAGTCCTTTAGGTATTAAAGCAGTATCTTCATCAAAAGTTCTTGTAAAAGCAGAAATGGTGCTTAAAGATGTTCCTTTTTGATATTTAATAAATTTAACTATAACTTCTGTTACCAGCCAAACAAGTATGAAAGCCATTAAAAAGCAGATAATTATAAATTCAGTAAAAATTAATATTGTCATTTTATTCTCCTTTCTTTTTAGTTTTTAAACTAGTTACTTCAAAAGTGTTTTCATTAAAAACACCCGTGAAAGCTGAAGTTGCTCTCATATATAATCCTTTTTGATATTTAGTAAATTGAACTATTGCTTCTGTTACTATCCAAATAAGCATGAAAGCCATTAATAAGCAGATAATCACGAATTCAGTAAAAATTAATATTGTCATTTTATTCTCCTTTCTTTTTAGTTTTAAAAATTATTTATTTAACTGTATCAATAAAATGTGTTTGAAAATCTTCCCAAGCTTCCGACCTAAGATCCATAAGAATACCTTCTTTAAGTTCCCCTCCATCCTGAAGTACAACTTGAGCATATCTGGTTTCATTTGTTTTTTGCATAACCGAGAAAAAATCCTTCAAACGGGTAAATTCAGTATTTAGCCAGATACTGAATTTTTCAGCTATAAATAAAAACTGAATTTCTCTTACCCAATTAGTCGGTTCTATCATATATACCCAGCCATCAGAATATGGGAAAGAATTTATTAAAGATGTATTGGTTAGAAGTGCTTTATTTTGTGTTTTAATGATACCCGAAACCGGAGCTTTGATGTTTAATTGTTTGCCATTTCGTATGATAGATACGAATACTTCATTCTTTTTTATTGTTTCCCCGGAATTTTTCATTTTAATTCCAGTAAGTAAGCCGGTTACATGGGGAAAAAAATCATCAATTCCAATTTTAACCATTCCGTCTTTATCCATAAATGCCCATGTATGTGTTTTGTCAAAATACAGTCCTTTTGGGACTACAATTGTATTTTCACTAAAAAAATCAGGGAATGTATAAGCGACTTCCTGAACAATTCCTTTTTTTTGTTTCCTAAACTGAACTATTGCATCTACCCCCAAACAAAGAAGTATGAATGCGACAAAGATTAATAATACCATTTTATTCTCCTTTCTGATTTGTTTTTAAACTTATGTGTTGATTTAATACATCTACTCCCAAACTGAGAAGTATGAATGCTAAAAAGATTAATGCTGCCATTTTATTCTCCTTTCTGATTTGTTTTTAAACTTATGTGTTGATTTAATACATCTACTCCCAAACTGAGAAGTATGAATGTTAAAAAAATTAATGCTGTCATTTTATTCTCCTTTCTTTTTTGATTTTAACTTGGGATTCCAATTACAATGCCAAACGTTATAACGTGCACACATACAATAACATATAACGATAAGTGTTGAAATTTATATCACTTAAAGTGTTTATATATTCAACACCTTGAAATGAAAATTAAGGTAAGTAATTGTATAGCACGTAATTATCTATGGTGTTGAATAATTATACGCCTGTATAATTATTCAACAACGTTCATTATATGCTTGCTGAATTTGTTATTATAAATTGGTAATATTACAGGAAACATCCACCACTATTTAAAGATACACAAGGGAATGATTATATTTGAGGTTGAGGAATGAGGTTAAGGTTAAGAAAGATTGAAAAGATTGATAAGACAGATTGATAAGATTGAGAAAACAAGATTGAAAAGATTGATAAGACAGATTGATAAGATTGAGAAAACAAAATTGAGAAGAAAGATTGAAAGGATTGAATAAACAAGATTGAATAGATTGAGAAGACAAGATTGAAGAACGTCTTCATCAATCCTATCAATCTTCTTAAATCTACATCAATCTGAAAAATATAATAAATTGAGTATCAATAAACTAAAAAATATAAACACATGAAAATAATTTTATAAGTATCTAATATTCATGGATTTCGCAAATTAATTAAACCTATAAAGAATCAAAATATTTTATATTTCTATTTTTTTATAGAAAAACAAAACAGTTTAGTGGTATACTTTTGATGAATATTGGTGGTATACTTTTCGTGAATATTAACACCCTTAGCCCAACATTTGTGGGTGAGAATTATGTTACGGTTTTAAACCGTAAGAACTTGTGAAAATATAAATTGAACATTTATAAAAAGCGAAAAAATATAATGTATATATTGTTATATTATAATAAACGCTATAAGTTTAATTTCTTTAAGAAATATGATGTCCGTAGGACATCCATTAT
>MENF01000128.1 GCA_001769035.1 Bacteroidetes bacterium GWA2_32_17 | reverse complement strand
ACAGTAAACTCCTTGGTTTTCAAAACTTCGCATGCCTCAAACTCGAACATTATGAATCAGACACAGAGTTTATGGACAGACACTAAATAATTACATTTAGGCATTAAACATACCAGCCGAAACCTGTAATCCATCAATATAATAAGTGCTGCCGCCACCATTGTACCCATACCCACTTGGGTCGGTATAAACCATTGGGTTGTTTATTGCATAGCTATACCTGTTAAACCCTTACGTACTCATAGCATTTTGCACGTAGTTATCGGGGCTAAGCATACGACCAAGTAAAGGGTCGTATAAGCGACCATTCATGTTTATTAAAGCAAACTGGTCTAAATGTTCGTGTCTTGTATAACCCCTGTCAAAAAGAAAATTATTAATGCCAATGTTATTTGTTATAAAACTGCGGTTGCCATAAGCATCGTAGGCAAAACGCAGTAACAATGTGCCTTGTTCATTAGTAATTTCGGTAATAGAGCCTATTCCGATAGCTATCGGAAGGTCGGTATGGGTGTAATATATGCTATCACTGCTATTATTAATTTTGTATATGATAAGCAAATTCATAAAACAAAAATACGATTTTTTTAAAAATTACGGAAAATTAATTGTCCAGTTTATACTTCTTAAATAATCTAAACTTAAATCATATCTTTTAGCAACTTTATAACCAGACACTATTTCACTCCACCTACACTTTGCAAGCGTGTCTTTATCAAAAACAAATAAAATTAAGGTATTTTGACTATTCTTTTGTGCTATTTGTTTTGTCATTGTATTGTAATTGTGTCTGTTTGACTGTCTCCATTTTCTGCACCTCCTATCCCCAATTCCACTTCAAAATTACCTTTAGAATTAAACGTATGTTTTAAAGGTCCTATATTTTCCCTATGTATAACAGTTCCATCATCAAAAAACCAGTGTTCGGACTGTGTCGGGGAACCATCATAGTCTGAACAATTAGTAAAAGTCAAAGTGTCGTCAATATTTGCTACCTTTTTGTCAACTGTAAAGCAGGCTTTAAGATGATATTTTTCGCAAGAATTAAAAGTTAAAATTAAAAAAACAAACAGATACAATGTTCTACTAGTATTTTTCATTTTTGTCATTTTATTAGCATTAGCCATAACTAAAATATTAAAATCCAAATAATAGTGACCATCCTAAATTTACTTTATCTCTATCAAGATTTTCATTCCAAAAATAACCTGAAATTGAATAACCTTTATGATGCTTTTTATCTTTTTTAAAATAATTTAATCCTCGTTTTGAAGCGTCTCTTTCGTTCCGGGCCTCTTTATCTGTTTCATCAAGTTTTTACTCTTGAAACTTATTTATTCATTTTTGAAAGTATATTAATTAAAATCATTAGTATTTATTGTCAAAATATATTCACCGTCATGTTTGCTGATTTTTTTATATTCCCATTCTCTTTTTAGAAGAGGATTACGAGTAATTAGTATTGAATCATTTTTTAGAATTTGAATTTCTTTAAATTCATTAAGAGTTTCATTTTTTTCATGATCATATATTTTACATCCTCCAATAATATCAGCAATTATCAATGTTTTAGTTTCATTGTTATTAAAATATATTGTATCTTGTTTCGAATATCTTAATGCTGTGTAAATTACCTTTAAAGAATATCCTGAATTATTAGTAATACTATATTTCCATGTTAATTCACAATCACAAGAACTGATAATTATTAAGGGGAAAATTAAAAACTTACAAATTGAAAATAATAAATTTACTATTTTTTTTATATTGAGGTATGTTATCATATTATTATTGTTTTACATTATGGGTTATATAGATTATAATAGTCTGTATAATTAGAATTTTGGTATCCATAATCTTGATATAAATCATACCAATGAATTGGATTAGAATAAGCATTCCATCCTTTACCATTTACAGAATTAATAGTATATCCTGATTCGTTCTTCATAAAATAACTAAGAGCTCTTCGATTTGCGTCTTGTTCAACAGGAGCAAAACTTTGAGTTTCAGCAGGTGCCATAATAGAGGGTATTCCATAAGCAGTTAAGTAAAGCAATCCTGCCTCTTGACTTTGCAAATAATGCCCGTATTCATGTTGAAATAATCTGTTATTTGGGTCAGCAGAAATACCTCTTTGTCCATTAATGTAATTACCTAAAGTTATTGCTCCCCAATCTTCAGAATAGGACTCTGCAACAGTAGAACCACCATAATATTCAACTTTTTTTACACCTCCTAATAGGTTATGAATTCCCGTTGCTGCATAGCCAATTGATGTTTGCGGACTTTGCCACGTAAAACGTGAAATTAATTCCCATGCTCTGCCACCAGTAGTTTTATTAGGGTCTGTTTGAAATAATCCTTTTTCAATTCTCCACGCTTTGTTAGTTATTGACCATGATGCAGAAGGATCAAAATTTTGCCATGCTTCTTGCCTGTTTTCAGGAGTATTCCATGGGTCAATTCCGCCTGAAAATATTGTTTTCGCAAAATCAAATATAAAAGATAAAATTGAAAAAACAAACTCCCCATCCGGGTCAACATAAACCATCGGATTATTCATTGCATAACTATACCTGTTAAACCCCTGCGTGCCTGTAGCATTTTGCACGTAGTTATCGGGGCTTAGCATACAACCAAGTATGGGGTCGTATAAGCGGCCATTCATGTTTATTAATGCAAACTGGTCTAAGTGCTCATGTCCGGTATAGCCCCTGTCGAAAAGAAAATTATTAATGCCAATGTTATTTGTTATAAAACTTCTTTTGCCCCAGGCATCATATTGCATACGTTGTAACAACGTGCCTGTGTTATTTGTTATTTCGGTAATAGAGCCGAGATGGTCGGTGTGGGTGTAGTACATGCTATCGGTACCATTGTTTTTTACATAAATGGCTGCCAAGCCCATTGGTCCTGCAATGTAATGCAACTCACGAATACTTTCATCTATTATTTCCTGCTCGTAATTGCCTGCAAAATATTTGGTTTTTTGAAAAATCACAAAATGGGTATTATCTAAAGATCTTTTTTGATAAATTTCCATTTGTTATTTATTTTAGTATAGTAATAATTAAATTCAAGATTGCCATTTTTTTTATAAGTAATGAATAAACAGGAAAAAGATTGCTTTAGGTACCTTTTTGTATAATCAATAACTTCATTAATTTGTCCGTTTTTATAGTAAGTTTTAATATTCCACACGATTCCCTTAACAATAGAATCTCTTTCAATAAGAAATTTACTATTTTTATTATACAATAAATAAACCCCATCTAATAAAATAATTTCTCCTTTTTGTGCATTATTACCATTTATTTTGAGTATACACTTTCCTCTTGATGGTGGCGCAGAGGGAGGAAATATTTTTTTATCATTTTCATAATAAGAATATCTAAAATAAACAGCCTTCTTTTGCTTTTTAGTTTGTATTAAATTTTTATCAACAAACTCTATCCAAAAACCAATTCTTTTCCCTTTTTTATCACATTTGTTTAATGTATCTATACTTAAACTGGTATAAGATTGCCCTATTGATGCCAAATAACATAATAAAATCCCTAATATAAAAATGTGTTTAACCATAATTTAGTAAGGATATATAACTGCTGGATAATTTTCTTTCATGTATTTTCTGGTAAAGTAAGGTATTCCATATCCGAACATACTTAATGTACCTCCAATACCTACAAATGGACTATACCAATTAAGATTATTCCCAAAAAGTTCAGGAAACATTCCATTAGCAAATGACTGATATGCAACATATCCAGCAGCATGCCATGAAGCTACAGACAAACCAAGACCAGGTATAGAAGTTGCTGCTTGTGTAATTGCTCCACTTAAATAACGACCTGTAACATTCCAACTTCCTAAACCAGATACTTTATTTCCCCAAAAGTGGGAAAGATATAGACCTTCACCTGCTCCTATTAACCCATTATTAAATGCTTGTTTCTGACTATATCCTTTATCAAGGCTAAGAAAATATCTATCTCCAAAACCATTTAAACCAGATGTAATATAATTGGTTGCTTTAATACCTTCCTGTGAAAGTGGGGTATATATTCTATTATCAAAAAAACCACTACCTATTGCTCCTCCAATTGCACCAGCACCTAAACCGACTAATCCACTTGTAGCAACCCCTTCCAAATCTCTTCCTTGTAGTGCGCTTGATGCCATATTAATGTTGGCAGTCATTAAAGCATTATAAGTAACACCCCATGAAAATGATGTTGCGCCAGCACTACCCGTATAGATTCCTGTAATATTAGCTCCCCCAGCAGCTAATCCTGCAGAAACTCCCAAACCTACACCGGCACCAATAATTGCACCAACACCAGCACCTTTCCATTCTTTACTATTCCAGTTTAATGGATTCCATTCTTTACAACCTGAAGTCCATGCTCCACCAATTTCTGCTCCAACAACTGCTCCAATTATAACCGGAATAAACCAAACCAACTCCCCATCCGGATCAGTATAAACCATTGGGTTATTCATGGCATAACTGTAACGGTTTAACCCCTGTGTAGAGTTTTGAGCAAAATTATCGGGGCTAAGCATACGACCAAGTACTGGGTCGTATAAGCGGCCATTCATGTTTATTAATGCAAATTGGTCTAAATGTTCGTGGCCTGTATAGCCCCTGTCGAAAAGAAAATTATTAATGCCAATGTTATTTGTTATAAAACTTCGTTTTCCCCAGGCATCGTATTGCATACGCTGTAACAACGTGCCTGTATTGTTTGTTATTTCGGTTATACTGCCTAAATGGTCGGTGTGGGTGTAGTACATGGTATCATTACCACCTTTTTTTACATAAATAGCGGCTAAACCCATTGGTCCGGCAATGTAATGCAACTCACGAATATTTTCATCTATTATTTCCTGCTCGTAGTTACCTAAAAAATATTTGGTTTTTTGAAAATCGTTATTATAATATTCTGTTTTTACACGCTGGTTTGAAGTGCCGTAAGTAAAAAATAATTCGTTTTCGCCTTCAATAATTGAAGAAACTTTGTTAAATGGGGTGTATGTTATATCTTGTCTTGTTTCGGGTATTAATGGTGCT
>MENF01000127.1:18145-63486 GCA_001769035.1 Bacteroidetes bacterium GWA2_32_17 | reverse complement strand
GACTAATGCTGATAAGCCAATGGCAGAGCAAAATAATATTATAGAAAAATCATTAAATGAGTGGATTGACAATGTTGAACAGATAGATGATATAACAGTATTAGGAATAAGAATACAATAATAAAAATATTATGATTACAGAAACCAACAACAAAGAAATATATTTGCCTTTACTCGAGCAAAAATTTTCAAAAGAATTATCAGAAGAAATTATTCAATTTCCAATATTAGAGTTTCCTGCTAAGCTCATGTTAGGTGTAGAACATACAAAAGTAAAATTCTTCCCTATTGTAATTAAAGGATCTATTAGAGTTATTAAATTTGATTCAGCTAAAAACGAGTTGTTGTTATATAATGTTGAAAAGTTGGAATCTTGTATATTATCAATTACAGCTGCCATGCGTGATTCTTATATGCAAGGAGTAGCGTTTACTAACGAGCCTTCTGCAATGTTTGCTATTTCAAATGAAAAAGCATCTGAATGGATGCAAAAGTATGATTGCTGGAGAAAATTTGTTGTTGATTTATATGACCAAAGATTAGGCGAACTTATTAATCAGCACGATGTTGTTAGCAAACAAAAAGATGAAATTTACATCCAAAAGAAAGAAATAACAGATAGCATAAATTATGCACAACGAATACAACATGCACTTTTACCTCCAAATGAATATATAAAAACGTTATTGCCCGATTATTTTATTCTTTTTAAACCTAAAGATATTGTTAGCGGTGATTATTATTGGCTTTCGCAAGTTGATAAAAAAATAATAGTAGCCGTTGCTGATTGCACAGGACATGGAGTACCGGGCGCTTTTATGAGTATGTTGGGTATTTCAACATTAAATCAGATAACTAAAAATAAAATTGATTTTCATGCTAATAATATATTAAATGACCTTAGAGAACAAATAAAAATATCACTCAGACAGTCATCTTCTGAGAGTGAAAGTAAAGATGGAATGGATATGGCATTAATGATTTTTGATTTTAAAAACAATGTGCTTGAATATTCTGGTGCATATAATTCTATATATATTATTCGGAAAGGCCAATTAATAGAAATTCAGCCAGATAGAATGCCAATAGGAATTCACATTAACGACAAAAACGATTTCACAAATAATGTTTTTTATCTCGAAAAAAATGACATGTTTTATGCTTTCTCTGATGGTTTTGTTGACCAGTTTGGTGGAAATCCGACTAAAAAATTTATGTCAAGAAAATTAAAACATTTGTTGTTAGAAATTTATACTAAACCACTTAATGAACAAGAGAACATTTTAGAAAAAACATTAGAAAACTGGAAAGGTCATAACGAACAAACTGATGATGTTACCGCATTAGGAATAAAAATAATATAGAATGAAAAAAAATCTTCTTAACTTATTGTTTTTAATTTCAAGTATTTGCGTTACAGCAAGTACGATTGATAGTTTGTTTTATCAATTGAAAATTGTAAAGTACGATACATCAAAAGTTCGTGTTCTAAATCAAATATCAGAAAAATATTATAATATTGATATTGATTCTTCAATGCTATTTGCTAACAAAGCATTAGAATTATCTCATAAAATTTCTTATAAATATGGGGAAGCATCTGCACTTACAAATATTGTAGATGCACTTTTTTATAAAGGAGAATATAAAATGGCAATTCAAAAAAACCAGGATGCCATAAATATATACGAAAACCTCAATTGCGTAAAAGAGATTATTGATTCCTATATAAGCATGGGGCAATCGTGGAAAGAATTAGGAAATAATCCAAAATCATTAGATAATCTATTACTTGCATTAAAAGCATCTGAGAAAATAAATGATGATAACAGAATTGGTAAATCAATGATTTCAATAGGTGTTCTTTTTCTGGAACAGAAGAAATACAATGAAGCATTAGCTTATTCAAAAAAAGCACTTTCTCATATAATTAAAACTAATAACATAGCACAAATAGCAAATGCTTATGCAAGAATTGGTAATATATTTGGCGAAAAATTAAATCCATCTCAAAATACCGACTCTGTTCTTTTTTATTACAAAAAATCGCTCGAATTATTTACTCAAATTGGTCATCAAAGGGGCATTGCAGTAATTTATAATAACATTGCAGGAATATATCTTGAACAGGAAGAAGCTGATAAAGCAATTGAATATTATCAAAAAGCTTTTCAAATCAGGAATAAATTAGGCGACCAAAACGGACAAGCTATTATACTTAATAATTTAGGAAATTGTTATAAACAAAAGAAAATATATAGCATCGCCATTCAATATCTTAACAAAAGTCTCAATATTTCACAAAAAATCAGTAGAACTGATATGATTATTGATAATTATGAGAATCTCTCGAATTGTTATTCCGATAAAGGCGATTATAAGCAAGCATTACATTATAAAAATTTATATATAACTTTCAAAGATAGCTTGTTTAACGATAATAATAGCAGGATAATTACAGAAATGCAAACAAAATATGAAACAGAAAAAAAAGAAAAAGAAATTAAAATATTAAACCAGAATAAAATATTAAGCTCGTTAAAAGCTCACCAACAAATCGAAAAACTTACAACACAAAGATACTTTATATATGCTATTATTATTGTGTTAGCAATAGTTTTATCTTTATCATTCTTTTTGTTAAGAATGTATTTTCAAAAACAAAAATCAAATAACAAATTAAAAGAGCAAAATATAGAAATACTTCAACAAAAGGAAGAGATTGTTACTCAACGTGATGAAATTGAAGCTCAAATAGAAGTTGTAACATATCAAAAAGAAAAAATAGAAAAAATTCACGAAGAAGTAACTTCAAGTATTCGGTATGCTCAACTTATTCAAGGCGCAGTATTACCTTCATTAGAACAAATTAATGAAATTACACAAGATTATTTTATTTTGTTTAAACCTTGCAATATTGTTTCAGGTGATTTTTATTGGGTCGCAAAAGTTAATAACTGGAATTTGTTATGTGTTGCCGATTGTACCGGACATGGTGTGCCCGGTGGTTTTATGAGTATGCTTGGTATTTCGTTTTTAAATGAAATAATCAGAAAAGAAACTGTAACAAATCCTGCAGAAATATTAAATCATTTGAGAGAATATATGATATCATCTCTTAAACAAAAAGGGATTTTTAGCGACCAGAAAGACGGAATGGATATTGCCTTTTGTGCTTATAATACCGAAGATTTGAAATTGCAGTTTGCTGGAGCTTATAATCCACTTTATATAGTAAGCAGTATGCAGTCAGCCGTCAGCAATGAAATGCACAAACTGCCAACTGCCGCTGCCTCCTGCCAACTATATGAGCTAAAAGGTGATAAAATGCCAATATCAATTCACCAACAAATGGATAGCTTTAGTCTAAAAGAATATCCTTTGGTAAAAGGTGATTGCTTATATCTTTTTAGTGATGGCTATACTGACCAGTTTGGAGGTAAGTATAACAAAAAGTTTATGTGTAAAAAGTTTAAAGAGCTTTTGTTATTGAATTCACAAAAATCCATGTGCGAACAAAAAAATATTTTAGATAATACTATTATAGAATGGATTGGCACTGGTGCCCAAATTGACGATATTACAATATTGGGCATTAAAATCTGACATACTGACCTGTCGTAAATTAAAATCGCAACATTTTTCAAATTCAAAATAAGTTTCAAATCCCAAATATCAAATTCAAAGGGGGCTTGGTAAATGGGACTTGAAATTTGAAATTTTGAACTTGGGATTTTATTTTGCGATAGAAGGGCTGTAACTATAAGATTTTCAAGGATAGGTCAAGAGTTCTGAAAATACAAATAGACTCTATTTCGGCATTTGGTATGGTTTCTTTGGTGGTTGCAAAAATTTAATTATTTTCGAAAAAAGTTCTTCGGGCTTAAATGGTTTCGAAATATAGTCGTTCATCCCCTGTTCAATACATCTTTCTTTTTCGCCTTTAATGGCTGCGGCTGTGAGAGCAACAATTGGGATATTCCTTTTTATACCACTCATGTGGTCTCTGATAAATATTGTGGCTTCGTACCCATCCATTACCGGCATGTGCAAATCCATCAAAATTATATTATAATCTTGTTTTTTGAGCATGTCAATTGCTAATTGTCCGTTTACAGCAACATCAACATTTTTGAAATTTTGTTTTTTAAGAAGAGTTGTTGCTAATAGTATATTTAACTGATTATCTTCTACTAACAAAATTCTGGAATTTTCAAGAATTTCTTTAGTAACGTTATCAACATTTTCTTCTGAACGTTGTTCTATTTCTTTTAGATTTGGTGCACTAGCTTTTTTGTACGATATTGTAAAAGAAAATGTACTTCCTTTGCAAATTTCGCTTTCAACCCAAATTTTTCCTTTTTGCAATTCTATTAGTTGTTTGCAAATTGTTAATCCAAGACCGGTGCCACCATATTTTCTTGTAGTGTCGCTCGAAGCCTGACTAAAACTTTGAAAAATAAATTCCAACTTTTCTTTTGCAATACCAATACCTGTATCCTGCACACTAAAAAGAAGTTCAATAAGTTCATTTACTTCGTTCTTTTTTTCGACTTTTATAGTGATATTGCCATTTTCGGTAAATTTTGTAGCATTACCAACTAAATTTAAAAGCACCTGATTTAACCGGACCTGGTCACCTATAAAATAATCGGGCACGCTGTTATTTTTGTCAATAATAAGTTTTATGTTTCTCTCTTTTAGCTTATAATCGAAGGTGTTGTGTAAATTATTTAATGTATCGTTTAAATTAAACCTTATTGATTCAAACTCAATTTTACCAGCTTCGATTTTCGAAAAATCTAAAATGTCATTTATTATAACAAGTAAGTTATCTGCCGAAGTTTTTATGTGTCTTAAATAATCGCTTTGTTCGCCATTAATTTTTGTATCTAATAAAAGGTTAGTCATTCCAACAATAGCGTTCATAGGTGTACGAATTTCGTGGCTCATATTTGCCAAAAAAAGTTCTTTAATTTTTGCCGAACTTAAAGCTTGTTCTTTTGCTAAAACCAATGCTTCGTTTTGCTCTTCAATTTTCGAAAGCATAAGGTTAAAGCCTCCAATTAATTCGCCAATTTCATCGTTTCCTTTTTTAAAGAGCCGGATAGAATAATCACTGTTTGCGGTAATGTTTTTTACAGTTTTTGATAAGCGTTTAATTGGTTTCGATATAATTTTTTGCATTTGAGTTGAAATGATAAATGCAAATATTAGCGAACCAAATGTTATAATTAAAAGTACTAAAATGAATTTTGTAAAGCGAATGTCGTAATCTTTTAAATCGCGTTCAAGAAAAATAAATCCAATAATTGATTTGGAATCAGTTTCATCAAAAACTGGACGTAATATTTTAATTGATTGTTTGTTGATTATTGTTGTATCTTTTGAATTAATAAAAAACTGGTTAAAAGTAGAAATTAAAGAATCGCGTTTGAAACTGGCAAAATGTTGCTTTTTGTCGTTATAAATACTTGCGATTTTAATATGTGTTTCGGCTTTAAGCGATTTCAGAATAGATGCCGCTTGTTTTGAGTCGTTAAAAATAATAGCAGCGGTTGAATTATTCGAAATAATCCGGGATATTATTTCTAAACTCTGTAAATTTTTATTACTAAATTCTTTTTTATCGTATCTTACATAAAAAAATGCAGCAATTAACTGTGATAAAAGGGTAACAGTAATAATAATTATTATTACTTTATATTTAATAGAAATATTATTAAAACTTAATTTCTTCATCGGTTACAATTCTAGACAAAGCTAATAATTTTGAGCTAATAATCAGTATAGCCCGTGCCGATGCTTTGTAGTTTATTTCAAATCTTTTTTGCGAATATTGGCTTGTAAAATTAATTATTCCACCACTTTGGCAAAAATTTTCGACATTATCGCCTACGGTTAATATTGGTTTATTGTTAATTGCCTGTAATAGTTGATTCAATTGGAGTTTATTTTGTTTACTTATAAAAAGTATATGGCAAGTTGATGCTTCTTCGGTTGTTGTAACATTTAAAATTATTATAGGTCGGTTTTGAATGGTTTTGTTTTGAATAGTTTGTTGTAAAATCTCACTAAAAGGATTATTGCCGTAAATACCAATAATAAATGGGTCGTTAGATTTTTTAAATGTTTCGGAGGGCCATTCAACAAATTTGCCAAAATTAAAAATATATGCTGCTTTTAATTCATATTCTGTATATTGTTGAGATTTTGAAATAATAGGAGTAATTAGAATAATAATTAGCCAAAAAGAGCTTAATGTTATTTTATAATATTTTAAGAAATGCTTCATTAAAAAATTAATTAATTACTTTTTACTTCAAAAATTTTAATTTCGACTTTTCTATATTGTTGCATTTCTTTATCAGATTTCTCGGTGCCGGTTTCTCCGTGTGCAGTCATTATTATTCTTCGCGATTCTATTTGTTTTGAAACTATAAATTCCATAACATTAAACGCCCTGATTTTTGAAAGTTCCATGTTCGATTCTTCTTCCCCAATTATATCGGAGTATCCATGAATTTCTACTCCTAAATTATCGTTAAGCAGAAGTAATTGTAAGATACCGTTTAGTGTTTGTAAATATTTTTTTTCTATATCAGATTTGCCTGTTTCGTAATATAAATAGTTTAAATAAACGTATTTACGTTCCTTTTCGGGCAACATTTTAAAATCAATTTGCTTTTCAAAGCTTTTATTTATGGTATCTTTTTTATTTATTAATTGTGAAATATTATCATTTCTCGGATTATTTGTGTTTAATGTTGGAAGAGTATATATAGTATCATTACCAATAACAACTGGTTCTAAAGCAGAAGAGTTTTTATCAACACCAAAGAAAAACACTTTATTGGTTATGTCGTTGTATATAGTGTTTGCATCAATAAGTAAAAGCGAAACAGAGTCAGTTTTTTCAATAGCATTTTCAATTAAATTTAAAAGCTGGTCATATTCTTTGTTTTTATTTTCGTTTTTTTCGTTGTTATTATAATTTTTTTCTGTTAAAATATCAAGTTGATTTATTCCTATACTATCTGTTGAGTTAATAATATTTTCAATAGTTTTTAATAAATCATCAAACTTGTGAATTTGAATAGTATCATCACCCGATAAGTTAACAGCTGACTGAGTTCTGTATATATCATAAAATGTATTTGTAACTCTAATCTCTTGCCCAATAATACTATCGTTTTCATTAACTTTTATTTGTTTTAAAAATATTTCCTGAAACAGTTCGTAAAAATATGTCTGATTAGGTACAAAAACATTTATAAGTTGTGGATAATACCCGTCGGCTTCAATAACCATATCATAATTTTTGTTAGGTGGAAAAATCATTAAATATTTTCCTGTTTTTGGACTTGGATTATAAATGTAACGTAATCGTTCTTTTGTTTGGTGGTCAACAACTTTTATTTTTGCTTTAATAGGTTTTGGCGGGTCGCCACCCATTATTATACCCTTGATTAATGTTAATGGAATTGTTTTATGCAAAATTACTTTGTAAATATCATGTTTTCCATAAATGTTATCGTGTGCCGAAGAAAGATAAGCAGTATTACCATCGGCAGAAATCACAAAACCAATATCATCGCTTGTAGTATTAATAGGGTATCCGATATTTGCAGGTTCAGTCCAGTTGTTATTTGCATCAGTCTTTGTGCTGTTAAAAATATCGTATCCTCCCATTGTATTGTGCCCATTTGAACTGAAGTATAGTATTTTGTTACTGGGATGAATAAACGGTGCATCTTCATCATACTCAGTATTTACTGATGGACCAAGATTTTGCAGATTCGACCATTTACCCGATTCATCTTTAGTTACCTTATAAATATCTTTTCCGCCAAACCCGCCAGGTCTATTACTCGAAAAGTATAGTTCCTGTTCGTCGGGTGTTATACTAATTTTGCCTTCCCACGATGGTGAGTTAATTATTTCGGGCAATTTGTTAAGTTCGCTGACTTTTCCATTTACAACTTGGCACGAATAAATATCAGAAGAAACATCGTTACCAATTGAAACAAATAATATTTGACCATCGGGTGAAATTCCTGCAAGCGAAATTTGTCCTTTGGTTGTTATAGTATTAATCACTATTTCAAAAGGTTCTTGCCATTTTTTATTTTGTAACACCGAACAATATGTTTTTTTTAAAAATTCAATATCAATTTGCTCATAAGTTTTAGAAAAAGAACGGGTAAAATAAATCATTTCTTCGTCAGCCGATATAAATGGTGTTGTTTCGCTATTATCAGTATTTATAGGATTTCCCAAATTATAAATTTCGGTTTGAATAGGAGATGAATATATATCTTTTCCATTATTGCAAGTTGTTATCATTCTTTCTGCATTGGTTAAATGTAGTGTTGTTTTAGGCGATATTTCGATAAATCTTTTTAACGATTTTATAGCTTCATCAAATTGATAATTAAGATGATAAAGGATACCTAAATCATAAAATACTACACTGGGTAATAAGTTGCCTCCTTTTTCTATTGCATATTCAAGATAAGGAATACCTTTTGTCTTATTGTATGAAGTGTTTAAATAACATGCACCAATGTAATATTTTACTTCAAAATTTTCAGGTTCAAGGGAATCAAGTTTTAATAATAATGGCAAAGCTTTGCTAAATTCTTCGTTGTTAAAATATTCATAAGCAAGTTTATGCAGCTTTTTCTTGTTTTGTGGAATATCTTGCGAAGATGAATATATTGCAAAAGATAATAATATATTTATCAATATAATGATATACAGTAATTTATTCATATATTTTTAATGTATTTCAAATTATAATTAATGCGATTTATTTTTTTAAAAGTTAAAGGTAGTATTATTTAATTAAAAAAAACAGAGTTGTTAATTAAAAATATTGAGTATTTAAATTGTCGGTTATTATAAAATGCAGAATAATAGATTATTATGTTTAATGTTTCTAAACATACAAAGGTTTATAACTTTAAAATAATGTGCAAATTAATTATCAATCACAACATTAATTTAGTAAATATTTTTTTTAACCATGAAATACATTATATTGCTTTTTATTATCTTCAACTTTATTATTTTAAATGTTATTGCACAAGATGTTGAATTTAAGAAAAATAATTTTGCCGACGAAAGTGGATTTAACGAAGCTTTAAATAACATTGAAAAAGGTGACAATTATTTTGCCAAGCAAAAAAAATGGATGTACTCTCAGGCACTCGCTTACTATTTGAAAGCCAACACATTTAATCCAAATAACTCGTTACTGAATTTTAAAATTGGAATTTGTTATTTGAATTCATCCGATAAAGCTTCTTCGTTAAATTTTTTTTTAAAAGCTCAAAGTTTAAAACCCGATGTTGATTCTAAAATTGAATATGCTATTGCACAAGGATATCATTATAATTTTCAATTTGATGAAGCTGTCATTCATTATAATAATGCTACGAAAGCTTTAAATATAAAATCATCGGATACAAAAGTGAAGAAGATAACATCATTTGTGATGATAATTGACAAAAAAATTAACGAATGTGAAAATGGTAAACTTCTTGTTAATAAGCCAGTAAATATTAACATCGTAAATATAAGTGGCATTAATTCTAAATATAGTGATTATGCTCCTTTAATTACTGCCGATGAAAAACTTTTAATATTCACTTCACGTCGCGAAGGTAGTACCGGTGGCGATATTGACCCCGATGAACTTGAATATTACGAAGATATTTACCAGTCAAAAAATGATGCAAGTAGTTGGACAGCACCTGTTAAAATAAATGGAAATGTAAACACATCATCACACGACGCATGCGTAGGATTATCATTTGATGGCAAATTGTTATTTATATACAGAGGTCTAATAAATGGTGGCGATTTATACGAGTACACGTATGAGAATGATACATGGTCGCAACCAAAGCAGCTTAACAAAATAAATACAAAATTTCACGAAACTTCGGCTTGTATTTCAGACGAAAAAAAAACTCTTTATATTGTTAGCGACAGGCATGATAAAACTTTAGGCATGCGTGATATTTTTGTTTCTCATTTGCAAGACAACGGTGAATGGGGCGAACCCGAAAATATTGGGAACATTGTTAACACAATATACGATGAAGAAGGTGTGTCGCTGTCAAAAGATGGGAAAACACTTTATTTCTCATCTACCGGTCATAATACTATGGGTGGCTTTGATATGTTTAAGACTTCGTTAATTGATGGGAAATGGTCGGTACCCGAAAATTTAGGTTATCCTTTAAACACTCCAGATGACGAAATGTATTGTCAGGTTTTTGGCGAAAACGACAACTTGCATGGATATTTTTCGGCAACACGGAAAGAAGGATTAGGCTCTATTGATATTTATTCGTTTCAAATGCTCGTAGAACAAACTGCTTTGAAAAATTTAAAAGACTCCACCGACAATCCCGATAATTATAAGGTTCCAATTGAAAATGGCGAGCCATCAAATTTATTCGCAAATGTTAAAGATTCTACTAAAAACGATAGTAACAATGTCGCAAATATTATAAATAAAAACACAGACAATAATTCTGTTATAGAAAATAAAGCCTATGATGTGCCAAATGTTACTAATGAAACTGACGTTAACAAAAGTAAAATTAAAGACTCAAACAACCAGAATGTTTATTTTAAAGTTCAGGTAGGTGCTTGCCATCGTCAAATTCCTTATGCCGAATTGCATCAGCGTTACTCTGGTAAAAAAGATTTATTAATGGAGCAACACGAGGGCTGGTATAAATATTTAATTGGCAAATACGAAAAATATTCACAAGCCAAAAAAGAAAAATTAAGTAGTGGAACTGCCGATGCATGGATTGTTGCCTATAAAAATGGTGAACGTGTACATATTAGCGAAGTTATTAATATCCTTTCGTATTATCCTTTTAATAAGTTACTTATATTAATGTTGAGTTAATTTTTGACTTAAAAATTAATATACTACAAAATGATTTAATTTGAGTATTACATTTTAAACTCATCTCATCAAAAGAAAAAGATAGTCTAATCTTGAAGTGTCGAATACTTATTAAGCTAACATAGGGTCTGCTGAAAAACTCAAATATTGGGCTAAAGCCCGGATTTTTTAATTCATTTTACCCCCGACTAAAGTCGGGGGCTATTCAACATTCTGAAATGCTGTTTGTTACAGCATTTACTAAATCTCTATAAATGGCGAAAAATAAAGTTCGTATTAAAAACGAGCTTTAGCCCGACATTTGTGGGTGAGAACTATGTTACGGTTTTAAACCATACCATAGTTTTGTGGGTAAAGAATTTTACGCTTTTAATGAAAATCCTTTGCAATTAAAAAAGCATTTACTCCATAATATTCTATATTAAGAATGATAATATTTATTCAGCAAGCCCTAACATAATCATTTTTTGGCTAAAGCCATTGATATAATTTTACCCCGACATAAATGTCGGGGCAATAAATGTCGGGGCAATAAATTGGGTCAATGAAATTGCATTTCAACAGTTAATTGGAACTTTCCGAAATTTAACGGCGCCAGAGTCTTTGCAAAATTGGAAAAATTACAATAATTCGTTTATAGTTTTAATCCAAGTATTGTTATGTCGTCAACTTGCTCGTTGTTACCAATCCACTCATTTAAAGTTTTTTCTATAACTGCACATTGTTCTGTCATTGGTTTATTGGCATTATTTAAAAGCAATTGTTTAAATTGTTTGCACAAGAATTTTTTACCTTTTTTACCTCCAAATTGGTCAATAAACCCATCTGAAAATAAATAAACCTGGTCGCCTTTATGTAACTGAAATTTGTTATTTGTAAATTTATCCATTCTTCTATAAATGGCTATTGGCATTTTATCGCCTTTTAGTTCAATTAAGACTGAGGTTAAGGTTAAGGGGGCTTCGCGGTATTCCTTAGCCTTATCCTCAACCTTAGCCCTTATTATGTAAAGAGGATTATTTGCACCCGCAAACTGCATTTCTAAAGTATCTAAATTAACACTTATTAATGCCATATCCATTCCATCCTTTTGTTCTCCAAATTCATCTTTTTGATTTAAAGAATTTATAATTTCTTTTCGTAGTTTCCGTAAAATTACTGCGGGGTGTGTTATATATTCTTTGATTACAATTTCACGAAGAAAAGAGATTCCCAATAAACTCATAAATGCACCTGGAACTCCATGCCCTGTACAATCTACTACAGCAGCAACTAAAACATTATCTGGTTTCATTTGTGCCCACCAATAAAAATCTCCACTAACAACATCCCTCGGTTTAAAAAAAACAAATGCATCTGCAACTATTGACTGCAAATTTCCCTGGAGAGGTAAAGCGGCATCTTGGATTCGTTTTGCATATTCAATACTATCAGATAATTGTAAATGAATATTTTCAATTTGTCGTTTTTGATTATTAACAATATCAATTTGAGATTCCAATTCTTCTTTTTGAAGTGATATTTTCTCAGTTCGTTGACTTATTTGATTTTCAAGTTCTTTTTGGTGTTTAATTAACGAATTCATTCTCAATCTTATAGAAAAGTAAATCAACATTCCTAAAAACAAAATAGAAATTGAGATAAACCACCATTCAGCCCAAAAAGGAGGAAGAATTTCAAACCTAAATTCTAATGGTTCTTTATTCCATACATCATCATTATTTGAAGATTTTAATTTAAAAATATATTCTCCGTATGGAAGATTAGAATACACAACTTGGCGGCTATAACTTGGTGGTACCCATTTTTTATCAAAACCTTCGAGTTTCCATGTATATTTAATTTCCTTAGTTTTAAAACTAATACCGACAAATTCAAAAGTAATATGATTATCGTTATATGGCAAAACAGGATTTACAGGCAATTTATTCCAACCTGTTAACGAATCAGAATATTTAGTCCAATCTACTGAATTTGAATGCAATTTAACATTGAGCAAATTAATAATTGGTGGTATTCTATTACTAATTTCATAATGATAATCGTACTTTAAAATTCCATTATTCGTTGCAAACCATAAATTCTCATAGCTATCTTCGATAGAGCCATTCAAGTTCATTTCCAATTCCTGCAATCCATCATTAGTATCGTAATGCCGAATATCTATTTCATTTGTTTTATTATATTTAATACAATTTAATCTATCTAATCCCAAGTTACTTCCTATCCATATATTACCACTTTTATCTGATTGCAATATATATATCAGATTAGATTTAAGCCCATCTTTTTCTGTAATCCAATTGCATTTGCCATTATCAATTTTTAAAACTCCTTCACGCTGAGAACCAACCCAAATGTTATGTTGTATATCTTCGCAAATTGATGAAATTCCTAATTCTTTTTTAGAATCGTTTAAAAAATTCTCGACTTTGTTATCTTTTAATAAAAACAACCCCATTTGTTTTGTGCCAATATATAAATCACCTTCACTTGATTCAAATATTTTTTGAATAAATACTTGATTAGAATCACCTTGGAATAATGGTTTATGTTTAAAATTTTTGCCGTCATTTGAATAATACAAACCTTTACTGCTTGCTACCCACAATATTTTTTTTCTATCTCTTAAGATGCAGTCAACACGAGTAATTCCGATATTTAATTCAATGTTTAACTGACTAAATTTATAACGATTTAATTTAGATACAAACTCAGCTTTACATATACCTTTTTTAGCAGTACCAAGTAAAAATTCATTCTTTTCAACCTGAAAAATTGCACCAATATACATATCGGGCAAACCAGAAATAGTATCAAAATTCAATATGCTATCCTTTGTTATTATTGATAAGCCTTCATTTATTGTCCCAACCCAAACATTTTTATCGTTATCTTGATAAACACCCCAAATTTTATTTCCTATAAGACCATTTTCAATAGTATAATTAACAAATTCTTCGCCTTTTAAAACGCTTAATCCTCCATTTGAACCAATCCAAATATCATTTTCGTAATCAATTAATAATGATGTAGCTTTTTCAATTAAGCCATTACTATCGCTTATCTTTCTGAAATATTTTTCATCTTTTAAACTTATACTAACTAAATAAAGTGCACTTTTTTCTGTTTCACTCCAATTCCCAATCATCCAAATTTTATTATTCTTATATTCAATTTTGAAAGCATGAAAAGCATTTAGACGATTATTTTTGATTAACTCTAAACTGTATCCATTATATTTAAAGATTCCATTATTTGTCCCAAAAATCACATCATTATTTTCTAATTTGCAAGCTGAATAGACTTTTATATTTTTATCAAATTTTATTTTTTTTACTTCTTTATTATTATAAACATATACTGTATTATTTAAACCAATAAACAGATTATTTTCTGTTTGTACTAAAAAAGAGTTCAAATTTCTATCTTGAAAAATATTTTCAAAATCAATTACTCCAAAATCATAAGGGAGTTTTGTTGTTATAAATTTCCCATTATTAAATTGCATTTTTTCAACACCCTCATTTGAGGCAACCCACATTTGTCCGTCTAACGATTTTTTCAGAGCTAATACTCTTTTAGTTGCACTTTTTAAAGTATAAATAGAGTCGCCATCAAAAACATTAATCCCTAATAATGAGCCAATCCAAATATTATTAAAATCATCTTCGGCTAAAGAAAGTAAGCGATAATTATTCAATCCGTCCTTTTTAGTATAATTAGTAAATTCTACACTGTTAAATTTACATAAACCACCACCAGTTGCCATCCAAATACTTCCTCTTTTGTCTTGTATTATATCATTCACAAAAGAGTGCAATAAACCATCCTGAACAGTATAATGTTTAATGTTATAATTTTGCGAAAAAACTCTCGCGGAAAAAACAGTAAATAAAATTATATAATATAAGATTTTTTTCAAAAATTAAATTTTAATACCTAATACAGTAATATCATCTATTTGCTCTCCGTTCCCAATCCATTCATTTATAGTTTTATCTAAAATATCTTTTTGCTCTTGCATTAGTTTTTGAGAGTTTGTAAACAAGAGTTCCTTAAATTGTTTATACATAAACTTTTTGCCTTTTGGTCCGCCAAACTGGTCGGCATAGCCATCGCTGAATAAGTATAGACAATCGCCTTTTTCGAGTTTTAAATCGTGATTGGTAAATGGTTCCATGCGTTCGTGAATAGAAATGGGCATTTTGTCGCCTTTAAGTTCCTCAAGATTTGACAACTTTTCAAAAGTTGTCAAATCTGAATTACTTCGAATAATATAAAGCGGATTATTTGCTCCTGCCCACTGACATTCATTTGTTTCGGTATTAATTGTTATAAGCGACATGTCCATTCCATCTTTTTGTTCGCCAATTTGACCTCTTTGCTTTAAACTATTTATTATTTCTTTGCGTAAGCGTTTTAAAATAATGGCAGGATTAGTCATGTATTCCTTAATAACAATTTCTCTTAAAAACGAAGTTCCAAGCATACTCATAAAAGCACCAGGCACACCGTGCCCTGTACAATCGGCAACAGTTATAACTAATTGATTTTCAATAACTGTCCACCAATAAAAATCGCCACTTACTTTATCTTTGGGTTTGTATAAAATAAAACTTTCGAATAAGTATTTATTTAAAAAAATGATGTCGGACAAAATAGCTGTTTGCAATCGGGTTGCATAATCAATACTTTGAGAAATTTCTTTATGTATTGTTTCAATTTGTTCTTTTTGAATGATTACTAAATCGCATTGAGCTGTAATTTCATCACGCTGGGCTTCAATTTCGTCTCTCTGGGTGCTGATTTCTTCGTTTTGCTGAAGTAATTCTTCATTTTTTTCGGACAATTCGTGTGTCTGCTCTTTTACCTTTTGTTTAAGGATTTCTTTGTCGCGTTTTAATTTTCGCTCACGCCACTTTACAAATAAAATTACAAAGATCAATAAACAAAAAACAATTAGGGTTTTAAACCACAACGTTTGCCACCATGGTGGAGATATTTCGAAATTATATACTGCAATTTCTTTTGACTGCACATTGTTTTCATTAAACGAAATAACTTTAAATTCATATTTCCCTGGTGGAATATTGCTATAAATAGCTTTATTAGAGTATGTAATTGGGCTCCAGTTATTATCTAACCCTTCTAAAATGAATTTATATTTTGTTTTTTCGGGACAGTTTAAATTTATTCCTGAGAAATTAAATGTAATGTGATTATTGTTATAGGGCAAAATTAAATCATTCGGAAGCCCCGACCATTTTTCAATTGAATAGAATTTAACAAACCCTGAGTCGCTATATTTTTTCCAATTTACATTTTTGAAAAACAATTCGATAGATTCAAGTTTTATTGTTGGTGAAATTTTATTTATTACTTGATTTGCAGTATTTATACATAATAATTTTCGTCCTGTACCAAGCCAAATTCTATTATTTTTATCAATATTTATTGAATTTAGCAAACAATTACTTCCTGTATATCCTTCAGGACGATTATAATTTTTAATTTCATAATCGTTTAATGACGCTGTTTTTTTTGATTTTGGTTTTAAATATGCAATACCGTTTGAGGTTCCTATCCACACACCTGTTTTGTCATCAATAATAATAGATTTAACATGATTGTTGCACAAACCATTTTCATTCGTAACATTTTGCATAACATTATTCATTAAACGATAAACTCCATGCCCATCTGTTCCAATCCACAAATTATTTTCTGCATCGCTGTATAATGTTAAAATTTGATTATTTGCATTAAAAATATCAGAACGAATTTGACAAATTTTATTATCTTTCAATTCATAAAGTCCTGTTTCGGTTCCGAGCCAGATATTGTTTTGTTTATCTTGAGTAATTGAATTTATGTAAATTGACGGCAATCCATCTTTTGGTCCATAATGAATAATTTCATTTTCTTTAATTATTGACAATCCACCACCATAAGCACCTGCATAAATTTCATTTTTTGACCCTGTTATAATCGAAAGAAAATAATTTGTTTTAAGTCCTAATGTTGAATTTAATTTATAAAAATATTTTCCATCAAATTTGCAGATTCCACCACCCGAAGTTGCTAACCATAACCTATTTAACTTGTCGGTTGTTGCTCCCATTATAAAGTTCGACGACAATCCTTGAGGTGTTGAATAACTTTTAAATTCTTTACCATTATAATTACAAAAACCACCTCCAGAAGTAACAAAATACAATGAAGAATCATAACTATTTACAATTCCTCTTACTACATTATTTGGCAACCCTTCGGTTTCGCTTAAATATGTAAATTGTTTTGCAGTATATTGACAAATTCCACCACCATAAGTACCTGCCCATATATTCCCATATTTATCTTCTAATAAACTAATTACAATGTTATTTGACATACCCTCAGCAGTAGAAAACTGATGAAAAATTTTCCCATCATACAAAAACATTCCACCTCCGGATGTTGCAACCCAAACATTTCCTTTTGAATCGCATAACACATCACAAATTAATAAATTACTTAACCCTTGTTGTTTACCATAATTTTTAAAGATTCCATTTTTGTATAAAATTAGTCCTCCACCATAAGTAGCAAGCCAAATGTTTCCTTTTTTATCTTGATCGATGCCTAAAACACCATTAAAAGTTAAACCATTTTTGGTATTATAATTTTTGAATGTTTTACCATCAAATACACTTATACCTTCGCTATTACTTCCAAGCCATAAATTTCCTTGTTTATCTTCAAAAATTTCGCGAATATTTTGGCTACACAATCCATCCTTTTTTGAATAAGTTTTAAAAGTTTTACCATCATAAAAACATAATCCAGAATTTTCGGTGCCAAACCAAAAATTATTTTTTTTGTCCTGATAAATTACCCATACTGAATTATCGGGGAAATCATTTTTTTTATCAAAATATTTGAATGAAATTCCATTGTAAACACATACTCCTCCTCCACTTGTAGCAAACCATAAATTCCCCAAATTATCTTCAAAAACATCTTGAACCACATTATTTTTTAAACCATTAGTAACATTTATTGATTTCATTTTAAATCCGTCATAAATTCCTGCTCCATTACCTGCTGTACCATATAAAATTTCTCCATTTCTTCGCTCTCTGATTCGTAAAATATATGGGTCTTCTATCCCTTGCTCCATATCAAATTTGCGAAAAAAATATGAAACCCCCGCAGATTTAATTATTGGTTTTCCGGCTTTTGTTATAAGCCATTTTTTTATAATAGTTGTATCTTGCGAATAACCACAAAAAACAAATAACAAAATACAAATTACAGCAACATTTCTAGTAAACATAAAATCTAATTAATTTGCTAAAATATAAATATTTTTGTTCAATTTAATAGAATCTAAAAAAATAGTCAATAAAATTTATTTTGTTTTTAAAATTTTTATTGCATATATTTGAAAAAAATAGATTATAATTAAATTTGCATTTAAACCTAATTAGTATTTATCCATAATGTCCGATTTATTCACAATTATTTTTATAGTTCGACATGCTCATTACAAGTTTTTAAAGGTGTTCTCTGCTTATGAGGAGCAGGCAGTGATATCGCGGAGTTTACACTGAGCTTTGCGAATGTGCTAAGTTCTGCGTTATTCTCGTATTAAAAAAACAGTCATTCCGCTTAGACGGAACTCCTGATTTTTAATACTTCGTCCCGCCTGAGCGGGAGAACTCGAACATTCTGATTCAAACACTGACTTTATAGACAGACACTGATTAGAATTTGTCTGTAAAGTCATACGATTTGATTTTTAATATTTCGAGTTTATAGACAGACACTTATTAAACATTTGCAAAGACAAATAAATTTTAAAATAAATAACTGCATTAAAAACAACTAATCTTAACTTAATAAATTACAAATGAAACAAATTATTTTATTTTCAATTGCTTTTTTATCAGTTGCTAATTTGATTTTAGGACAAGATAAACAAGCCAAGAATAATATTTCTGATTCGAATAATGGCAATATTCAAGGATTTGAATTTTTTAAAAAAATATCTGGTTTATGGAACGGACCTGTTTCATCAACAACTCCTGCCGGAAGTTTTGATAACTGGTTTGTAGATTTTCGTCCCATTTCGGCAAGTCAGGTTTCACAGTATTCATTACTTGATTCGAATACAGTTAATAATATTAGTTTTTTAATTGTTAAATACGACAATCAATTAAGAGTGGCTATGCGTACTGAGGGTTGTTTTAAGAATTCATGCTGTGTAACTTATGAAGTAATGGATTCGGTTGTAGTATCTGAAGGGTATTATCGTTTTAGTGATTTTGTAAATGGAACCAAACGAGCTTATACCGAATTTAAGTTTAAAAAAGATGAGTTCATTATGAAAGTTTACACAAATAAATTTAATAAAGTATCTCCATTACAATTGCATACAACATGGACGCCTATACTAGGAAGCAATGTTTATGCTAATGAAGCTATTTCTCATTTTGATTATCCTCAGCCAGTAATGGTGAAAGATTTTACAAATGCATTTAAAAATATGAATGAGAGTATATTTTTTAGTTTTGAAAATGACCCTTATAAATTGATTGTTCAACCTTATGTTGGTAATCTAACTGTAAATATTACAATTGATAAAAAATTAAAAACAAGCAAAACTGATGAAATCTGTTTAATATTATCTACAGAACCCTTTTTTGAAGGAATAAATTATAAAAAAGAAAACTTAAAATACATTTCAAAATATGTTTTTCTATCTGTTGAAACATTATCATATACTATAAAAAATGTTCATCCTGGAAAATATTATATTTATTCTTATGTAGATAAAAATAATGATAAAAAACATTTAAAGGGTGATTATATGTGCTCAAATATAACTAACTCGTTTATATTATTAGAAAAAGGGAACATGAACATTAACACAATTATTGATTTTGTTATTCCTTAAAATATTAACTAATAATGACAATCCCAAAACATTAAAAAAAAGAGGTTTAATTAATATATAATGAAAAAAGGAATAATTTTAATCATAATCACATTTACTATCTGTACGAGTACATATATATTTGGACAAAATCAAAAAAAAATTGATAGCCTCATTGGTGTTTTGGATAAAAGCAACAAGGATACCGCAGTTGTAAGCATTTACAATCAGCTTTTCTCTGAATATATTAACAAAGATACTGTTAAAGCCATGGAATATTTCCAGAAAGCCGTTAAGTTGTCTAAAAAAAGCGATTATCAAGAGGGGCTTGCAAATTCTTATAATATTTATAGCAGATATTGTAATCAGACGGGACAATATTATACAGCTTTAAACTACAGTAAACGAGCTTTGAAAATTTACAACTATATTCTAAAAAGCAATACCATAGACCATATTGACGTTGAGGCCAAAATAGGAACTGCAATGAGTTTTTCAAATATAGGATTAACTTACGACTTGCAGGGAGATTACGATAATGCAGTGATTTACTATAAAAATTCTCTTGCAATATATGAGCATTATGGTCAAAAGTATGGTATTGCCAACTGCTATTCAAATATGGGATGTGTTAATATTGCTAAAGGAAATTATCCTGAAGCTCTTGAATATTTCCAGCAATCATTAAAATTGTCGAAAGAGATAAACAATAAAACAGAAATTGCATCTTGTTACAACAATCTTGGGGTAATTTATGAAAACATGGGAAAATATCCTGAAGCAATTAATTCCTATATAAAAGCCCTAAAAATTTATGAGCAAAAAGATAACAAGAATGGAACTGGGGCCTGTTTAATTAACATTGCTATTTTACAGGACCTTCTAGGCAATTCTTCGGTCGCACTTGATTATACAGAAAAGGCACATGATGCACTCGCTCAAATAGGTGACCAGAGTGGAGTTGCATATTGCTATAATACCATCGCCAATATTAAAACTAAACAACTTTCATATAATGAAGCCATTAATTACTATAATAAAGCTACTGTAATTTTGGAAAAAATAGGTGACCGTTTTGGGCTGGCATGCACTATAAACAATATGGGTATAGCTTATGAAAAATCAGGAAAACTTGAAAAAGCTCTTGAGTGCTATCAAAAATCTTTAGCCATTAAAAATGAAATCGGCGAAAAAGCCGGTACTGCATCAACATATGGAAATATTGCAGGTCTTTATATAACAATGGGCAGATTTAATGAAGGAATAAATTTTGCACATCAGAGTATCGAAATTGCAAAAAAAACTGGATTGATTTCCGAAGAAATGGACGCATACTATCATCTTTATAATGCCTATAGAAAACTTAACAATACAGGTTTGGCACTCGATAATTATATCCTGTACACTGAATTTAAAGACAGTTTGTTTTCAGTTGAAAAAAATAAACAGTTAACCGAAATGGAAGTTCGCTACCAGTCAGAGAAAAGACAAATAATGATTGAAGAACTTGAAAAAGAAAAAGTGTTGCAAAATGAAATTATTATAAGAAAAGAATCAGAAACAAGAAAACAAAAAATAATCATTTACACATTCATTGCAGGGTTCATTATAATTCTTGCTTTTGCAATAATTATTTACAGACTTTTTATCATGAAGAAAAGAGCAAATGTGATGATTTTAGAAAAAAATTCAGCTTTACTAAGTGCAAATGAAGAAATCAGTTCACAGCGAGACGAGATAGAAGCCCAGCGTGATGAAATCTCAGCTCAGCGCGATATAGTGGTTATACAAAAAAACCACATTGAAGAACAAAAGAAAGCAATAACTGATAGCATCAATTATGCAAAACGAATTCAACAGGCTGTATTACCTGACCTATCCCCAGCCCTCTTCAAAGGAGAAGGAATAAACCATTCTCTTTGGGGAGAGTTAGGTGGGGCTTTTATACTTTTCAAACCAAAAGATATTGTTTCAGGCGACTTCTACTGGGCAACTCAAACAAGGGGGCATGCCCCATTAACAACAAGGGGGCATGCCCCCTTGTTAATCGTTGCAGTAGCCGATTGTACTGGTCATGGCGTACCTGGCGCATTTATGAGCATGCTTGGTGTCTCGTTTCTAAACGAAATTGTCCGTAAAAAAGAAATTACAAAAGCGAGCGAGATACTCGACCACATGCGTGAATCAGTTATAGAAGCATTACAACAAAAAGGACAAATAGGTGAACAAACAGATGGAATGGATATTGCATTATGTGTTTTGAACACTACAAACAATAAATTACAGTTTGCCGGAGCTAATAATTCTTTATTTATCGTAACTCCACAAAAAGAATTAAAAGAAATCAAACCTGACAAACAACCCATCTCTATTTATAAAAACATGAAACCATATACTAATCATGAAATTCAATTATACGAAGGTGATTGTATCTTTTTATTAAGTGATGGTTACGAAGACCAATTTGGCGGTCCAAAGAATAAGAAATTCATGGCAAAACAATTAAAAGAATTATTTGTAGATATTGCCGATAAACCTATGAATGAACAAAATGAAATATTAGACAAAACACTCAAAAATTGGATAGGCGAACACGAACAAATTGATGACATAACAATATTAGGCATAAAAATATAAAAAAAATCATTTTTAAAAATGAAAAAAGTATTATTATTATTTGTTTTTGTACTATTAATTGATGGATGTAAAACATTAATTACTTCAAGTAATAACAGGAATACAAATTGGGCTAATAAAATAGAATTAAATGGTCTTTATAATTTATTTAAAGTTGACGATAACTTATTTAGATCGGAACAACCTAACAGAAAAGACATGATTACTTTAAAAAATTATGGAATAAAAACTATTCTTAATTTAAGACATACAAAAACCGATAACTGTGAAGCAAAAAACACAAATTTAGAAATACAACATATTACAATAAATACCTGGACTATATCTTATGAAGATATTGTACAAAGTTTAAAAACTATAAACAACTCAAAAAAGCCTGTTCTAATTCATTGCCTACATGGCTCTGATAGAACAGGTTGCATTGTAGCAGCATACAGAATGACAAATTGTAATTGGACAAAAGATGAGGCAATTAAAGAATTTAAAGAAGGAGGATTTGGATATCACGAAAAATGGTTCCCTAACATTTTAGAATTACTAAATAACATTAACATTGAGCAACTAAAAAAAGACGTTAGCAATAAAAAATTAATATTTCAATAAAATATTTGTAACTATTCAGTATAAGAATTATCACGCAAAGGCGCAGGGAACGCAAAGAAAATAGAAAAAGAAAATATAGAAAACGCTCAAAATGATGAAATACGAAATAGAATTGTTTATAGTATTTACAAATTGTTAGTTCGCAAAGAAAAAAATCATTAATGATTTTTTTTAAACCTTGCGGGCTTAAAACTTTGCGGGCATTGCGTCTTTGCGAGAATAATATTTGCGAGAAATATGGTGCGAGTTAAACGAAAAATCATATTAACTTTGACACTGATTAGTAACAAATATTTTATTAATGGAACAGAAAGATTTTTTATTAAGGGAAATAGAAAAAATTGGAACTTTATTGCGAATGATTTTAAATAGTTTTACTGGCAAAAATGAAAATATAACCATTTCAAACAAATGTCAATTTGAAAAAACAAAAGAATTACTATTTAACGAAATTGATTTCGATTTCGAAAAGTTTTTATCGTTTGATATTTCTTCTTCTAAAGATTACATATTACAATTTAATGGGATTAATACAGATAATTTAGAATTATTGGCCGAAATAATACTTCAATTTAGCATTAATGAAAAATCTGAAAAAAGAAAAACATATCTCGAAAAAGCATTGCAAATTTATGAGTTATGCAACTTAACCGATAAAACTTTTTCTTTTGAACGAGAGAGCAATATTACCAAAATAAAAAAACTATTAATAACACCAATTGAAAATTAGAACGAACAAAGAAATAATTATATTATGAAAAAAGCTACAACAGGAATATTATTAGGAATAGCAGCAGGAATTATTGATGTAACCCCAATGATAATTCAAAAATTAACCTGGGATGCAAATATCTCAGCATTTTCGATGTGGGTAATTATCGGGTTTTTAATTTCAATTACTGATATAAAAATTAACCCTATTATTAAGGGAATTGTTATTTCATATTTAGCACTCGCACCTTGTGCAATACTTATAGGATGGAAAGAACCTAAAGCATTAATTCCAATTATTATTATAACTACAGTACTTGGAGCATTACTTGGTTTTTCAATAAATAAAATTAATAATAAAAAATAATTTATAATTATGAAAATTACTAAATCAATATATAAAACTTACAGAGAAGAAAGTAAGACAAATCAAAGTACTTATAAATTAAATAAAAAAGCTAAAAGTAAATTAAGCAAATATTCCTTATTTTTTATTTGCGTTTTAATAATGTTTTCTTTTAACGTATTTTCTCAATCTAATATTAACAATATAAAAGTTTGGGATGGCTGGAAGTTAGGTAATATAATAAAAGTTTCAGGTGTCATTAAATACGGCAATCCTTTGTTGAAATCTGATGAGGAAAACAGATATTTAATTGTTCAAAAAATAGATAACCAACTTTTAGATTCTTCCAGAACAATTCAGATTTCATATAATAAAGAATTATTTCAAAAATTAGAAAACAATAAAACAATAACTCTTCTGGGATACGTTAGTGGTAGCTTTTGCGGAATTCCTGATTTTAACAATTATGATTTAGAATATTGGCAGGATGAATCATTTCATTTCAAGTTCTATTTTATTGTTTTAAAAGAAGGCGAAGGAATTAAAGAAAAGGAGAAATGAGAATGGCAAATAATCGAGTTTTTTAATTGTAATTTAAAAAGCCACCAAACTATCTCAATCAGGCTAGTGAGCATTTTTTCATATTACAATATTTTATATTACCTATAAAAATGAATATTATAATAAATACGATAAAATCTTTCACAATACTGTTAATTGGATCTTTGTTATTTGTTATTATAATTACAATTTTTCCGTTGATAGGCTCTTTAACAATTGATAATTTTCCAATTATTCAGGTTATAAAAGATAACTTTAAATTACTTGTTCCTTTAATTGCAGTTAGTATTTTAATAAGTCCTTTATTAGGCTGGGCAAGTAATAAATTAAAGAAAAAAAGATTTCTCAAATTATTAATAATCGGACTTGCCGGAAATTGGTTGGCTATTATATTTGTTATGCTTATTTGGTCGAATTTTAATATTAACCACAATGATATTGACTCATATTTGTTTTTATCATTATGGGCATTTATTGCATACTCCGGTTTTTCTATACCAATATTAGTTCCTGAAGTATTAATTATTGAAAAATGGACAAAAAAAACAATTAACATAAAACAGTATGAAAAAAAGTGACTGCACACGCTCGACTTCATTATTTATTGTTATTTGTTACAACATTATTCTTTCCTTTTTCTGATTATACAATTTTTCTAAAATACCACCGGCATTTTTAAATTTGTTATTTAAAATCATTGAAGCAATAATATAAGGTTTAAAACCGGCTTCTTTATATGTTTCGATACGGTATCTTTCAAAAACTGTGTCGGCTACTTCGCCTTCTTTGCACGAAACATTAGAAATATCGGCAGGTAAACAATGCATATATAAAGCTTTACCAGCTTTGGTTATTTTCATTTTTTCTTCGGTACATTCCCAGTTTTTAAATTTTGCATTGTTAGCGAGGCATTCTTGTTCAAGAGATTTTAAACCTGCATTATCATTATTTTGTAACAAAACAGTTCTACGTTCCATAACTTTATATGGTGCCCAGCTTTTTGGATAAACAATATCGGCATTTTTAAATGCTTCGTCCATTGAGTTTACAATTTTAAATTTACCACCCGAAAACGCAGCATTTTTCTCTGCAATTGTTATAACATCAGGAATTAAATCATAACCTTCGGGATATGCTAATTTAACATCCATTCCCATACGAGTCATTAAACCAATTATACCTTGTGGAACAGATAATGGCTTACCATAACTTGGTGAATAAGCCCATGTCATTGCAATTTTTTTCCCTTTTAAATTCTCAAGCGAACCAAAATATTTTTTAAGATGTAATAAATCAGCCATAGCTTGTGTTGGGTGGTCAATATCGCACTGAAGATTTACAATTCCAGGACGAACAGGAAGTACACCTTGTTTAAAGCCATCGTCAAGTGCTTTTCCAACTTCAACCATATAAGTATGACCTGCTCCTAAAAACATATCATCACGAATTCCAATAACATCCGACAGAAATGAAATCATGTTTGCAGTTTCGCGTACAGTTTCGCCATGTGCAACCTGCGATTTGCTTTCGTCCAAATCCTGAACCTCTAATCCTAACAAATTGCACGCAGAAGCAAAAGAAAATCTTGTGCGGGTTGAGTTATCACGGAAATTAGATATTGCCAATCCCGAATCAAAACACTTTGCAGAAATATTATTGTCGCGAAGGTATTTTAATGCTTCAGCAACAAGTAATGTTTGCTTTAACTCATTTTCAGTTTTGTCCCAAGTTAAAAGGAAATCTTTTTCGAAAAGTCCAGTTTTAAGATTTTTAATTTCATTTATTATTTTATTAAAATCTGACATAGTATTTTGTTTTAATTACACTTCTATTCTTATATTTATTTTGAGTTGCAAAAATAAGGTTTTTAATTTAAATGTAATATGGTTAAAAGGCATATAAATTTAATCCTTAATCATGGTGAAAAGATTGTCATTAGTCAGTTGAAGGAGAGTCGACCATCGCTTACCCTTTGCCTGCAGGCAGACGCTAGAAGTAGAAATTGTTCTTATTGATTCCATTTATCTCCATTTAAGTATTTATTATCAACCATATCAATAATTTTCTAATGGCAGTAAATATCTTTAAAAAGTAATAATCTGTGATTCTTATTTAACAAGTATAACAAATACTTATTTAATTCAATAAAATTTGTATCCTACAGTTGCCTGATACCATACATTTTTGTATCGAGGTGTCGTAGAAGTTCCATCTCCAGTATTATTCTGAATATCCCATCCTGCTCTTGCACCAAGTACAATATGTTTGAGGTTAATGTCACCACCAAATATAAAACACAACGTGTTTTTACGAATATTATCGGTTTTAAATTCTTGCTCCTGAGCGTAACTAGCAGGTGAGCTTGAAAATGTATCTTTTTGCTTGATCAGATAAGAAAATTGAGGACCTGCCAACACTGTAATAAATTCACTTGGTTTAAGTGAAAAAAATAGAGGCACATCAATATAACTTGTAGTACGGCTAATTTTATAAGTGCTGCCAAGGATTACGCCTGTTGCCTGGAATCCTTTTTGTGAAAATAGTATTTCAGGTTGAAGACCTATATATTTCCCGATGGGGATTGCAACAAAGCCACCTGCTATTAATCCACATTTAGCATCTGCATGAAATTCATCTCCTTGTGAGTCATATACATTAGAGTAGTTTACCCCTACCTTACCACCAAACTGAAGTTGTTCACGAAAATCTGTTTCGTTTTCCTGTGCAACACTGATGCTTGTTATAAAAGCAACAGATACGATTGTTAATATTAAATTTTTCATTTTGTTTATTTTAAATTTTATTGTTAATACTTTTTCTTTATTATTAGATTCCATATTATTTGGTATTTAAAACCGCTAAACCTTTAAATGCTTTAGCCAGTTCATCCAAACTTTTATTAAAATCTGCTTTGAATTTTTCCCAGTTTTCTTTTCCCTGTTCTTTGTAATTAGCCATCTTCATTTTTAAATCACTGTTTTTTTGTTCCAGTTCAATAACTTTCTTTTTGTAATCGGCTTTGGTAGCTACTTTTTGAGTCTCAATTCTTGCATCAAACTCAGCCAGAATCTTGTCGTTTGCTGCAATCTTTTCTGCTGTTACTTTTTTTAAATTATCAATATCTGTCTGGTATTCCAATTTGGCATCGTGAAGATCAAATTTCGCCATAATTACATCATGTTGGGCACTATCTACCTTTTGTGATGATGACTGGCAGCTGGTTAACACGGTTCCTCCAATAAGCGTTGCTATTGCGAGGACAAAAATTGTTTTTTTCATTTTGAGTGATTTTAATTGTTATTAATTTATTTAAAAAAATATTTGATTAAAGTTCTTTAATAATCTTGTGCAATACTTCCATGCTTTTACCAAGTTTTATTTGAAGTTTTCCAAGCATTTCATCTTTTTGTCCTTCTTTAAACATTAAATCATTGTCTGTTAAGAATGCGAATTTCTGTTTTAACTTGCCTTTTTGCTCGTTCCAGTTTCCTTCTATTTCTGTTGTGTTCATTTTATTTAAGTTTTTATCTGTTAATGAATTTTCACATATACAAAGGTGAATCTATTAACATTGTAATATGTTACACAACTCTTGAAATAAGTTACATCATTCACATATTTTATTATAAAAAGAAAACTCTCCACCCGGATTTACATCAAGATAGAGAGTTTAAATATTTATGAATTAATTTACTATTGAGAAATCAGCTTGCCTGATTGTATCGATTTATTATTATTTAAAACACTGTAAAAATACATTCCTTTAGGAAGATTATTTGTTTCAAGAGTAGTTAATTGCCTTGTAACTGTAATATTAATAACTTCTTCACCCAAAATATTATATATCTTTAATTCAGCACTGTTAATTTGAGATTCATCATTTATTCTAATGCTAGTAAATGAACTAAATGGGTTTGGAGCAATAGTAATGGTTTCTTTAGTATCTGAGGCATCAAGAGTTGGAACACTTAGTGAGGCACAATTACCAGGTATCATTGTAGCAACTGCATTCATGGCAGTGGTTGTAAAGGCACCTGTAGTTGTTAGTGCACGACCATCAAGAATTACCCCTGTATTTAATGCGCCTAAAGCACCGTTGTTACAAATAATAGTTCCACAAAATATTGAATAATTATTTATACTTACAGCTCCTTCTATCTTCCAATAAACATTTTTTGCCTGCGCACCATTTATTAACCTGACTTTTGAATAAGTACTAGTTGTTAAGGCTCCGTTAATTTGAATTACAAATACAGCATCTGCATTACCTTGTGCATTCAGGTATAGCGTATCAGTAAATGTTGCAGCAGCATTCATTAAGTATGTATGAGGTGTAAGAACAAGATTATTTCCAAACTCTGCTGGATACAATAATTCAATTTCATATTGTAGTGTATTTACATAATTGTATGCAACTAATAAATCTGCTGCACATACTGCTGTTGAAACATCTGGTATAAGGTGAAGAATGCCTGTTACTAATAATGAATCAAATCCTGTAGCTGAACCATTGTTACTTCCAACATCACCAGTAATATTTGTTATTCCAGAATTATAAACTGCACCATCTGAAGAAAATATCGCATAGCAGGCAGCACCACCAAGTACTGGAGCCAATGGTCCTGTAAGAACCGGACTTCCGCAACCGATTGGCGTATAAGCAAGTACTCCGTCAATAGTGACAGCACCAGCAGTAGAAAGTGCTCTGCCTTCGAGTGTGTCGCCTGTATTCATGTTAATAGCTGCGTTATTAGCAATGATAGTTCCTCTCATGAATGTTCCTGATGCCATACTAACAAGACCTTCAACTTTCCAAAACACATTACATGCTAATGCTCCATTAATTAATTTAATTTTAGAATTAGCGTTTGTAGAAAGTGGTCCTTGAACTTGAAAAATAAATACGGCATTGGAATTACCTTGTGCATTTAAAGTAAGGTCTAAATTCAGCGTTGTTGCGCTAGAAATAGAATACACACCTGCAATTAGAATCTGTCCGTTTCCTAATAATGGGGCAGGAAAATATGTTGGAGTTGTACTTGCAAGTTGATTGTATGCAATAAGCAAATCTGCTGCACACTGTGCGCTTACACCATCTCCATCGTGCATAACACCGTTTACGTTACCAAAAGCGGTACTAGAACCATTGTTTGTTCCAACATTTCCAGTAAGCTGAGATATTCCTGAATTGCTTACTGCTCCATCTGTCGAAAAGAGAACAAAATCAGCAGCGGTTCCAAGTGATGGAGCCTGTGCATAATTTAAAGTTGGCATTAAAAACAGCATAACTGCTATTAATGCAAAGAGTAATTGATTTTTCATTTTATTTGAATTTACATTGTGAATGAATTTTCACAACAGGACAAAGGTGCGTTCCTTAATCGCAGTATCTGTTACATAACTTTAGAAATAAATTACATCATTCACACATTTACTTTTTCTATTTTTAACGCATTTATATAAGGAAAATAAAAAACTGCATATCTGTCATAAGATGCAGTACTACTTTAAAAATGTAGGATTAATCGGATATGTTTTTATCTCAAAAGAGCAGACGCAAAGAACCAAATTGCAAGTACGCCACATACCAATAAAGAAACACATAGAAATGTTGCAATAAGAATATATTTATATCTTTTTAATTCACTCTTTGCGTTCATTATTTTAAAGAAATTGAATAATGAAAAAATAATTTTTCTGAACTGTGTATCAGTTTTAACAACATAATCGTTGGCTCCATGCTTAAGTGATTGTAATGCAATATCAATATTATCATCACGTGTCAACATAATAACATAGGTTTCATTATTTTCTTTTTTTATCCAGTCTAAAACTTTAACTCCATCTGCAGCATCAGAATTTTTACTATTCAGATGATAATCGAGAATAACAATTTGAGGTTTTTCTTGCTTGAGTTTTTCCATGCATTTTTCACCAGTTTCAAATAAATGTATCTGAATGGGCATGTTTACAAAAGAGGTTTCTAAATCCGCTTTCAGAGCAAGAGCGAATACATTATTGTCTTCTACAATAAAAATTTTAATTTGATTCTTTTTGTTCATGATTTCGAGTTTTAATAGATATTAGTATATAATAATTAACGGCTCAAATACCGAGTTTTTTTTGATTAAAATTTTTAATGAGCTGCTCTACTTTGTTAAATGCTTCTTGATCTTTTTGTACATAGTTGCAATCATATTGTTTAATTGCTTCTATAACGACATCGAATTTCTCCTGAGCACTTAAAACAATAATATTTGTTTGTGGTTTTTGTGTTTTAATACGTTTAATTATTTCAAGCCCGTTATCTGCTTCCTCGTATTTAGAGTTAAGAAAATAATCCATTATAACGATGCTTGGATTGCGGTGTAACTCCATTAAACAGGTTTCTCCAATTTTGAAAATTATTATTTCTTTAATCTTGGGAAAACGTGATTGTATGAATATTTGCAATGATTTTGCGTATATTTCATTATCTTCCACAATAAAAATAGTTTTTTCGCACACGGTAATTTTTTTGAAAAAATTTGTGAATATGTTCATGTTTTTTGAGTTTAAATTGTTTTTATTTTAAAAGTGATGGAGAAAATATCTGAATGGCAGTCGCTATTCCAACTACAATCGCAACAAATAGGCATATTGCAATAACAATAAACTTATATATTTTCGTCTCTCTTCTTGCTTCCATTATTTTAAAGAAATTGAATAGTGAATAATTAATTTTTCTGAATTTCGTTTCTGTTTTAACAATATAATCTAAAGCTCCATGTTTAAATGATTTTAAAGCAATATCAATATTGTCATCACGGGTTAGCATAATAACCTCCGTTTTATAGTTCGCCTTTTTAATCCAGTCCAACACTTTAATGCCGTCCGCTGCTTCCGGGTATTTGCTATTAAGATGATAGTCAAGAATAACTATTTCGGGCATTACTTGCATGAATTTTTCCATGCACTTTTCTCCTGTTTCAAATGAATGTATCTTTATGAGCATTTTTGGGAAAGCTGTTTCTATATCCGCTTTCATCGCCAGCGTGAATACTTTATTGTCTTCTACAATAAAAATATTTATTTGATTTTTGTTATTCATGATTTCGAGTTTTTATTTATTGTTTTTTTTAATATTGCATGATTATAATTGAGTTTTTCCTTTTTAATTTCATCTATTGCTTGTACACATATTACCTTGAGTTTCAAATTCAGTTGTTTTATTTTTTCAATATCAGTTTCAGCTATTCCCAGATTCTCCATCTCCATTAAAACAGGCATAAGTATAGAAATTCCCATGATTGAAACTGACGATTTCATTGTGTGAGTATAGCTCTTTATCGTTTTATAATCTGTGTTTGTTATAGCTTCATTAATACATTGAATATCTTCTGGAACTTGTTTGAGAAAAACATCCATTATCCCACTTATCAAGTATGTTTTCCCATTTACAATGTCAATTAGATATCTGAAATCACATACAGGCTCAGATAATTGGATATTATTTTCGGATTCAGTAGCTTTCATCTCATTAATTCTTTATTGTTAATTCATACATTTTTTCGAAAAGAAGAATAGAATTTATCGGTTTGGAAATATAATCGTTCATGCCTAAACTCAAACACCTTTCTTTTTCACCTGCCATTGCATGAGCTGTCATTGCAATTATTGGTATATTGTCTTTTAATTCTTTTCTGATTTTAATTGTTGCCTCATATCCATTCATCACGGGCATTTCCATGTCCATTAGGATAATGTCAAAACATGTGGTAAGTGGAGTCGAACCATTATTTTCTTTGAGTTTTTCAATACATACACTTCCATTCTCTGCCGTTTGTAATTTCAAATTATATTCAGAAAACAAACTTAAAATCAACTGTACATTTAATTGACTGTCTTCAACCAGTAATATATTTAATTTACTCAGTTCTTCCATATTACATTTCTTTTGAACCGTCCCAGAGGGAACTTTTAATTGAGATGCTTTTTTGTATGGAACACAAAAAGTAAATACTGAACCTACATTTAATTCGCTTTTAACTGATAAAGTACCGCCTTGCAATTCAACCAACTGTTTTGCTATACATAAACCTAGCCCTGTTCCACCATACAATCTAGTTGTATATGCTTCTTCTGCCTGCCTGAATCGCTCAAAAATTTGCTCCATTTTATCTTGAGGTATTCCAATACCTGTATCTTTTATCGAAAATTCAATTACAGTGTTTTCTTCCCTATTATTTAGAACTTTTGTATGTAATTGTACACTTCCGTTTTTTGTAAACTTAATGGCATTATCAACAAGGTTTATTATAATTTGGGTAAGTCGCATATGGTCTCCTAACACAACATCAGGCACATTTTTATCACAACTGAATAACAAATCAAGATTTTTGTCTTTTGCCTTTTTCGACAGCAATAAATTGAGCGATTTTAAAGTCTCTTTAACGCTAAATGTAACTGATTCAAAAGACATCATACCTGCTTCAATCTTTGATATATCAAGTATGTCATTGATTATTGTTAAAAGATTTTCTCCAGCTGACTTAATCGCAGTTACATATTGCTTTTCCTTTTCTTCAAGTTTTCTTTTTGATAACAAATCTGAAAAGCCCATAATAGCATTCATAGGTGTACGAATTTCGTGACTCATATTAGCCAAAAATGCTTCGATTAATCTATTTGAATCTTCTGCTTTTATTGTGGCTTTTTCTGCATATCTTTTTGCTTCGATCAATTCATTTTCAAATATTATTTGATTTGTTATATCACGTGCAACGACAACCACCCCTAATACATTTCCTATATAATCTTTATAAACTGATCCATTAAACAAAACATCTGTAAGCTTTCCATCCTTATGACGAAGTACAAGCGGAAAATCTGAAACTGATCCTTTTTTGAACACATCCTGATATACCTCACGGGCTTTTTGTGAATCAGTGAAATAATCGAAGAAATCAGAACCTGTTAAATATTCACGTGATAATCCAGTAATATTTACAGTTGCTTCATTCATATCGGTAATTTTGCCTTCCGAGTTAATTGTTATCAACGGATCAAGACTTGCTTCAATAAGACTCAATGAATATTGAGCAGCCAATTTTTCAGCATTTACTTTTGCAAATAAAATCAATTCATTAAAACGTCTGACTTTACGAATATCTATATAAATAAAATACGAAAACATAAGTGCTAAAATCAGCCCGAATAATGCGAACCAATAACTAATTAAACTAATTTGGGTAGTAGTTTCATTGGTTGCCATCTTTATTCTATTAATTCCTTCGGTAAGTTCTTTTTCTTCCATGTTTTTCAAAAGAAATAAAATGCTATTCATTACTACATATTCATGTTTATTAATTTTAACTTCTACGGACAATTGCAAATCTTCTTTTATTTGTTCTTCTTTCTGTGATTGAGTAATAATATTTAGAATATTTTTTTGAGCCGCATCTTTAGTATAAATTTTATTTTTATTTGAAGAGAACAATTGCGAGAAAAACGACTTTTTATGAGTTTCTGTACTTTGTTCTGATTTATTATTTACATCGTATTTTTTAATTTTTATTTTTTTAAGCAATTGCAAAAGTACGTCCTGAGAATTTTCACCTGCTTTTAATTCAATATATTCATTGAATAGATCAAGTCTTAAATTAATAAGTTGACTTAATGTGTCAATCTGTAAAGCAAACACATGATTAATTTTTGCTTGATTTATATCAACTATTCCACCTTCGGAAGACATATAAAGCAAAGTGTCCAGTCGGCTATTTAGAAAATTAATATAGTTCTCATATTTAAGTAAATAAACTGTATCTTGATTAATAGTATATGCTTTTACATTTGCTTCAGCACCATAAAGACAATCAGAGATTTCTTTTAACTTGACAAGCTTGATGCTCGGCTCCAATATTGCTGACACTTTTGAGGATAATCGTGAAAATTTATGATGGGCGATATTTGTAGAAATAAAAAATAATGCAGCAATAATCCCAAAACCAAGAATCACTTTTAAAATAATCTTTATCTTTTTATGAAGATTAATTTTATCTGAATTAATTTTCTTTATGAGGGAATTTTTCATTTTTATATTACTTATATTTAATGAATTATTACAATACAAAGATGATCCTATTAACAGCAAAACTGTTACATAACTCTGTAATTTAATTACATAATTCACACATGCTTTTTTAGATAACAAAAAAGAGCAGTAATAAATGAATACTGCTCTTTTATATTTTTAAAGCTTTGGATTATGGTTTTACAATTGTATTACTCTTTAATGTTACTGCAGCAATACGAGCTAATAATCTTCCTTCAATTGTAGCACCAGTATTCATTGAAATAGATTGATCTGCCATTATTGTTCCTTTAATAACAGATGTTGTTCCAATAGTGGCTGAAGTACCAACCTGCCAAAAAATGTTAGAAGCTAATGCCCCTCCGCTAAGAATAACTTTTCGACCAGAAGTGGTAGTGAGTGTTGAAGCTATCTGTATTATGAATATTGCACTTGCATTTCCTTTGGCATCAAAAGTAAGATCACCTGATGATATTTCAAGTGAGCCACTTGATTTATATAACCCAGGTGTTAGTGTTAATCCGCCAATGTTTCCTGAAAGAAGTACAATATCAGTTGATGTACGTCCGGCAGCATCGTTATATGCTGTTGTTAAATCACCTTTGGCTGCAGTAAGTCCAACTGCATTAGGTACTGAACCAGCAGGACCAGAAGCATCTACTGTGTATATTGTTCCAGTAATTTCTGTGGCTCCAAAACCAGTAATAAACGAACCAGCAGCTGGGCTTAGTCCGATATTTCCGGTAATTGCTGATGTTGGAACGTTTGAAATTAACGAGCCAGCTAAAATCACATAATCAATTGTTGATCTAAGATTAATTGTTGATTGTACTACTGTTTGAAGAGGTATTACTATCGGATTTGTAACTACTGGAGTTGTATCCGCTTCTTTTTTACACCCTAATACCATAACAACTGATACTATCGCAAAAGTTGTCAATAAATTTTTTATATTCATTTTTTTAGTTTTTAAATTGTGAATAAATTTTCACAACAGTACAAAGGTCATTATATTTAAATACCTATGTGTTACATAACTTTATGAAAGAGTTACATCTTTCACACTTTTAAAATTTTTAAAATAAAAAGAGTGCATTACTTTATATGTAATGCACTCTTATTAATACTTTACTGATTATTGTTTTACAATAGCATTTCCATCCATTGTAATTCCTCCGGTTCTTGCTAATGCCTTACCATCAATTGAAGCACCTGTATTAAATGTAATTGATTGCATTGCCATAACTGTTCCTTTAAAAACAGAAGTAATTCCGAAAGTTGCCGAGCTGCCAACTTGCCAAAAAATATTAGATGCCTGTGCACCACCACTAAGTATAACTTTTCTACCAGAAGTTGTTGTTAATGTTGATGCAATCTGAATAATAAATACTGCACTTGAATTTCCTTTTGCATCAAAAGTTAAGTCTCCTGATGAGATTGCCAACGATGAAGTGGATTTATAGAGTCCTGGAGTAAGTGTAAGTCCACCAATATTACCGGATAACGTTACAATCTCTGTGCTGGTTCTTCCTGCTGCATCATTATAGGCTGCTGTTAAATCAAGTTTTGCCTGATTAACTATTGCATCATTAATATATTGTGTGCCTACTAAGATTCCCGGAGGAAAACCACCAATAGAAGAACCCGGGCTTAAACCAAGATTACCATTAATTGTTGTTGCTCCTGTGCTTGTAATTGCAGACCCTGCAAGTATTGCGAAGCCATCTGAACCAGCAAGTGGCACTACAGATTGCACAACAGTTTGAATAGGGATAACTGTTGGATTAGTTCCTACAGGCGTATTATCTTCTTTCTTACACCCAGCAAATATAACAACTGTTACTATCGCAATAGTTGTTAAAAGTTTTTTTGTTTTCATTTTATTTATAATTATTGTTATAAATGAATTTTTATAACATTACAAAAGTGAGAACCTTTAAAGTTATATGTGTTACACAACTTATGAAAATAATTACAATATTCACACATTTACAATTTTGACATTTTTTAATAAAAAAAATAGCGGTTAATACCGCTATTTTAATTTTATGTTAAATTTTACAAAACAGATTAATTCTGAATCATGTGAAATTCTTTTTTGTCATTTCCATCCATATAATAATAGCTGAATTGTTTTTCTTCGAGTTTTAAAATGAATAATGTTACAGATGTTTGATTATCGGTGCCTGTTATTCTTATTTCTTCATCATTATTTTGAAATGCCCATGTTCCCGTTCCAGAAAAATTTCCCCATTCATAAGAATAGTTGCAACTCTTTGTGTATGTTTCGGTATAATTTGTTACTAATGAGGTGTAATCGTTTTCGTTTACTTTATAATTGTCAACTTTCCAAGTGTTTGCTACACGTTCGGTTCTCGAAGCTAAACTAATTAGTGGACCATCGTTATATTTTTTACAACTTTGAATACCCAATAACATTATTCCAGAAAAAAGAACAATTACGATTGATTTTAATTTATTTTTCATTATGTTTATTTTAATAATTAATGCATCGCAAGACCAATTGTTGATACACCACTTGATAAATCAAGGAATAATCCAAGTCTTTTACTCATGTGATATTCTGCTCCAATATGTGCATCCAAAAATAATGAACTCGGATTGTGATAATAATTTCTATCGCCATAATAACCATTTTCCCATGATGAATTTACAATTGAAAATCCTAATGAACCAGCAAGATAAAAATCCCATTTAGAACCTGCTTTAAGTAATTTGTCAAAATAATATGTGCCTTTAACACCCACCGGAATAACTGTTTGACGATAGAAATAATATCTATATGGGTTATCTTTGTTACCCCAATAATAGCTATTACTATAGGTGTAAAAACTTACAAAAGGAGCTGAAGTAAAACTGTTTGCCACATCAAATTCATAGTCGGCATGTAAAACAGGCATTGTATGTCCTGCATATCCATAGTATCCTGAATATCCTCCAATGCCTAATCCTAAGTTTAAGGTTTTCCCAAATTTTTCTGTTCCATTTATTTCTTGTGCATAAATATTAGAATTTAATATTGATACCAAGAAAAGCGAAATGATGAATGTTTTTTTCATAAATTTTTATTTTTTATTGTGAATGAATTTTCACAAAACAAAGTTGGTAACCTTTAAATTTTAATGTGTTACATAATTATATATATAAATTGCAACATTCACACATCAGTAAATAAAAAAAAGGAAAGATTTTCTTCCCGTTTTTAAACAATCCTCATTTACATTCTGAAACGATCATCTTTTTTTACCATTTCCTCCACCATTACTATGATTGTTTTTAGAATTATTATTACCACCACCTTTTCCGTAATTGGCTTTCATGTTATTATTATTTCCTTGATTACCTTTTTGATTTGAATTACCATTAGAAAATGTATTTGCTTTGGAATTTCCTTTTCCTGGTTTTTGTCCAATAGTTTTTTGTTCTTTACCATGGTATCCTTTTGCATATTTCATTCTATATTCTTTAAAATGAACGTATGGACTGTTGCCGTGATAATTTGGCATCACTACTTTATATCCATAATATAAATCGTAATCTCTGTATCGTGCAGGAAGATAAGCTCTATGAACCCATACTCCTTCACCAAAATAAATAAACATTGAAGTTTGCACATCGTAATATGCTTCAACATCTGGCAAATAATAATATCGAACTTCAGTATATCCCACAGGTCCCCATGATGGGGGTGAGCCAATATTTACATTAACTGAAACTTGTGCTTGCACAATACTTGTTAAAAATAATACTGTTCCTAAAAGGATTAATTTTATCGCTTTCATATTGTTATATTTTAATTAATTTAACTTAACAAAGTTGAATTAATTAATTTATGAAAGTGTTACAGAATTAGTTTAAAGAGTTACATCATTCACATATTTAAAAAGAATAATGTAGTTAGTATATATTTATACTATCAGAATAATAATGAAAAGTCTCAAAATCCAAGCCTAAAATCTCAATACAATATTTATCGCATTGTAATCTATACAATAAATTTTATTTGTTTTTGCTAAAGCCATATTTTTGATTTTTATATTGCACAACCTAAAGGTCGTTGCGATAAATAATATACAACCTTCATTCGACTTCGCTCATGATGATTGGTTGTGGCAAAATTTGTAATTTTACAATATCCAATTAATATCGGATTTGTTAGGGTAGATGTCTGATTTTAAGTTACATTCGTTCCATATACCAACTCAATTCCTTTTCCATTTTTTTATATTTAAAAATGGTAGTAATAATTTTTTGTAGCCGAATAAAAGCAGTTTCGCTTTTAACAACGTAGTCGAATGCTCTGTGATGCATGCAATTTATTGCTACATCTATTTTATCTTGACACGATAACATTACAACAGGAATGTCGGGATTAAATGCCTTTATTTTGTCTAATGTTTCTATTCCATTCATTGCATTCTTAACAATTCCATCAAGAAAATAATCTAATATAATTACATCCGGATTGTGTGATAAATTCTGCATGCAAAGTTCGCCTGTAGCATAAGTTTCAATGGTAAAATCGGCATGCTGTAGAAATTCAATTTCTAATGATTTTAAAAATAGTGCATCATCATCTACAAGGAAAAGTTTTATTTTTTCTTTTTTGTTCATTGGTTTGTGTTTTTAATCGCATTAAATTCTTCTTGTAATTCCACACATGCCTGTTCGCATATATTCCCCAGCTGAAGAACTAAATCTGGTATCCCATCTGTCTGTTTTTGTGTACTTGCATATTCCTGAACCTTTTTTGCCATAATTTCAAAATCGGCACTTATTCCCATAATTGAAAACGAAGGAATTATTTTATGAACTGCTGAATATAATGAACTCCAGTCTTTATTTTCCATACTTTGTTTCATAGCAGAAATTAAAGGTGGAGTTTGTTCTAAATATAGAGAAATCATTTCCATCATTAATTGTGGGTCTGATTTAGTACGGTGAATTAAATATGCCAAATCAATGCATTTTAACTTTTTATTTACATCAACTTCAACAACTTTGTTGACATGAACAAGAGATGGCTTTTTAACTAATCCAACAATTTTACTATACAATAATCTTTCGTCAACAGGTTTGGCTATATAATCATTCATTCCAACAGCTTTACATTTTGCTAAATCTACGGTTGTAACATCGGCGGTTAATGCTATTATTGGAATTTTAGAATTCATTTTGTTACGGATATAATCAGTAGCTTCAAACCCGTTCATTTCGGGCATTTGCAAGTCCATTAAAATTATATCATAAGATTTGCTTTTTAATTTTTCGATTGCTATTTTACCATTGCTGGCAATATCGCGTTCAAAACCAAAATCATCTAACAAAGTTTTCATTAATAGTTGGTTAAGTGCAATATCTTCAGCTACCAATACTTTAATATTTTTAATATCCGTGTCTAATTTAATTATATCATTTTCTAATATTGCTTCATCAGATGTTTTTAGAAAACTTAAAGTAAAGCTAAAAGTTGACCCTTCGCCAACAACACTTGTAACACTAATACTTCCACCCTGTGGTTCTACCAATTGTTTAACAATTGCAAGACCTAAACCGGTTCCGCCGTATAATCTTGAAGTACCACTTGAAGCTTGCTGGAAGTTTTCAAAAATTTTGCTTAATTTACTTTCAGCTATTCCAATTCCTGTATCAATAACAGAAAATTTGATAGTTACTTTTTCGTCATCTTCGCTAAGCAAATTAACGCCTACAGTTATTGAGCCCTTTGTTGTAAACTTAACAGCATTACTTACAAGATTTAAAATAATCTGATGCAATCGTACAGGGTCGCCAAGCAAAACTTCAGGTATTTTGTCGTCATAAATTTTAACAAGTTGCAAATTTTTTTCATGAATTTTTGTCTCAAACAAATGAAGCATCGCAGAAATAGACAACGACAACTTAAAAGGAGTTTGTTCAAATATCATTTTTCCTGCATCTACTTTTGCCAAATCGAGTATATCGTTAATAAGCACGATTAATGCATCGCCACTCATTTTTATAGCCGATAAATATTCTTTTTGTTTTGCAGATAATTCTGTTTTCAGCAACACTTTTGTAAATCCAATAATGGCATTCATTGGAGTTCGAATCTCGTGACTCATATTCGACAAAAACTGTTGTTTTGCTTTAACAGCTTCTTCTGCAATTTTTGTTGCACTTTCAGCTTTTAATTTTGCTTCTTCTGCAATTCCGGTGGCTAACTCTGCAAAAACAATTGCTTCGGTTAATTCTTTTTCAATTCGTTTTTGCTCTGTAATATCCCTTGCTACTACTACTGCACCAAGCACATTCCTTTTTTCATCTTTATAAACTGACCCATTAAATAATACATCGGTATTCACGCCATCCATTATAGTTAACGGGTAATCTGTTACAAAACCATTTTTAAACACTTGCTGATATCCTTCGCGAGCTTTATCGGGGTTAGTAAAATAATTAAAAAAATCTGAGCCGATTAATTTCTCGCGTGATTCTCCTGTTACTTTTACCGTTGCCTGATTCATGTCCATAATTTTACCTTCGGTGCTAATAGTAAACAATGGATCGCGACTAGCTTCAATAAGACTACGTGCATAATTAGCAATAATAAGCTCTGCTGCACGTTTTTCTTTTTCTTCTTTTTGAAAAACAAGTTCTTTATCAGCAATAACAAGCTCTGCTGCACGTTTTTCTTTTTCTCCAATTTGAAACACTAATTCTTTGTCAGCAATGACAAGCTCTGCTGCACGTTTTTCTTTCTCTTTGTTTTGAAATATAAGCTCTTTGTTAGCAACGATTAACTCATTGGCACGTTTTTCTTTCTCTGCGTTTTGAAATACAAGTTCTTTATTGGCAATGAATAGCTCTTTAGCTCGATTTTCTTTCTCATTATTTTGAAAAGCAAGCTCTTTATTAGCAATAATAAGTTCTGCTGCGCGTTTTTCTTTTTCTTTATTTTGAAATGTAAGTTCTTTATTGGCAATAGATAGCTCTTTAGCTCGATTCCTTTTCTCTTTATTTTGAAATACAAATTCTTTGTTAGCAAGAATTAACTCCGCTGTACGTTTTTCTTTTTCGTCGTTTTGAAAAGCGAGTTCTTTGCGAACAATGATTAATTCCGCTGCCAACTTTTCTTTCTCTTCTTTTTGAAAGGTAAGTTCTTTGTTGGCGATAATAAGTTTCGCTTCGGACTTTTTCAGCAACTCTTGTATTTTTTTTGTTTCCATATTATTTATTTATGTCATTAATATCTGTCTGTTCGGCAGACAGATTTCCAATTTCTTCGAGCGGGCTTCGCCTTTTGTATTTCAGTTGTTTAAAATGAGAAGGCGAGAGTCCTGTAACTTTTTTAAATTGATTTGACAAATGAGCAACACTACTATAATTCATTTTCCATGCAATCTCAGTAATATTTAATTCATCATAAATTATCAATTCTTTAATTCGTTCAACTTTATGAGAGATTATGAATTGCTCTATAGTGGTTCCTTGTACTTCTGAAAACAAATTTGCCAAGTATGTATAATCGTGACTTAATTTCTCGCTTAAATAATCGGAAAAGTTTGTTTTTATTATTTCGTCTGAATGATGAACCATTTCAATAATAGTATTCTTTATTCTTTCAATCAGAATAGCTCTTTTGTCCTCCATTAATTCAAATCCTAAATTTAACAATGCACTTTTCAACTGTTCCCGCTGTTCATTAGAAAGAGTTTCCATAATTTCAACTTCACCTAAACCAACTACAATAAAATGCAATTCAAGTTTTTTAAGCTCTTCTTTTACCGCCATTATACAGCGATTGCTCACCATGTATTTAATGTGTAATTTCAAAAATTACTTTATTAATAGTTATATACAAAGGTAAACATCTTTTTCACAGGAAGTGTTATAAAACTTTTAAAATAAGTTACATAATTCACACATTTTTAGAAAGTGTATTGTAAAAAGGTAACATGTATGCTATTTATAAAATGAATATACAAATCGTTATTTAATCTAATTTACTATTTCATGTAAAATATAAAAAAGATTAAACCATAACTCCGAATAATTTGTACGTAATATGTTGATAAAATGTTGATGAAAATTAACAGCAATCACAAATTGCTGTTTTTTTTATTATAAGTTTGTATTACGTAAATACGTAATTTTATAAAAAAACAAAAATCAACCAAAAAGACCTTGCAACTCATACATCCTAATTGGGCAACACAATATCGCAAACCAAGCACGGAACTACGTTAATTAGTGCCTGTCCATAAAGTCAGTGTCTGATTCATAATGTTCGAGTTCAAGGCATTTGAAGTATTAAAAAATCAGGAGTTTACTGTAGTAAATGACTGTTTTTTAATACGAGAATAACGCAAAAATCGGACATTATAGACAGGCACTAATTAATAGATTCTTCACTGCGTTCAGAATGACATTTGTAATTTATTTGTTTATCTGCGTTAATCATTAAAATCAGTGTTATCAGCGTCCCATTTATTAAATCAAATAAGCATAAGCGGCATAAAATGCTGATGCAGCAACTAAATCGCTTATCGGAACTTTTTCGTTAGGAGCATGTGCAAAAATTTCGTTACCTGGTCCAAAGCCAATTAATGGAATTCCATAATATCCATTAATTGTAACGCCGTTTGTAGAAAATGTCCATTTGTCAATTAAAGGTTTTTTATGAAATAAGCCCTCGAAAACTTTAACACCAGCAACAACCACAGGATGATTTTCTTCAATTTTCCATGTAGGATAATATTTTTCCATACCGTATTTTAAACCTGTATATGCAACTTCTTCATAATGTAAAACTTCAACTTTAGCATCCATATCTTTTACAATTGCTTCAATTTCGGCAACAGCAGATTCTTTTGTTTCGCCCCAGGTTAAACGTCTGTCTAAATGAAACTGGGCATAATCGGCAACTGCACAAAGCGAAGGACTTCCAGATTTTATTTCGGATATTGTTACAGAACCTTTTCCAAGGAATGGGTCATAATCTAATTTTTCGTTTAATTTTTCAATTTCAAGTGCGGCACGTGCAGCCATATAAATAGCGTTTTTTCCTCTTTCGGGTGCACTACCATGACATGAAACTCCGCGAAATTTTACAACAATTTCCATTCTGCCTCTATGACCACGATAAATATTAAGATTTGTAGGTTCTGTACTTATTACAAAATCTGGTTTTAATTTTTCTTCTTCAACTAAATATTTCCAGCAGAGACCATCACAATCTTCTTCCATAACACTACCCACAACAAGAAAAGTAAGGTCTTTATCAAAACCCAATTCTTTTAATATTTTGCCAGATGTTACAGCAGAAGCTGGTCCGCCCTCTTGGTCAACGGTTCCACGACCATGAACATAACCGTCTTTTATTTCGCCTGAAAAAGGGTCGAAATTCCAGTTATCAATATTGCCAACATCAACAGTATCCATGTGCCCATCAATTGCAAGAACTCGTTTCCCGTTTCCAATTCGTCCAATAACATTACCCAAACCATCAATTCTAACTTCATCGAAGCCAGCTTCTTCCATCTGACGTTTAAGTTCAAGCTGAACATCTTTTTCGTTCATACTTGTTGATTTTATTTTAACTAATTTTGATAAATTATTAGCAGTATAGTTTTTATACTTTTCGGCTAACTGATTGATTTTGCTATAAATTTCGTTCATTTTTTTTTATAAATAGTCTTAATATAAAAATAGAGAAAAAATTTCAATTATACTTTAGAAGTCATTTTGTTGAAATTAAGTTTCTTTTCTTTAAAATAATTATATTCTTCATCGTTCATTATGGGTCCATTAAGAAGTAATTTTTGAAATTCATTTAAAATCTGGTTCTGTTTTCTTCTCCCTGCTTTTTCTTTAAGTATCGCTTTGTTATTTTGCTCTTTTGTTTCCACCGTAATGTTTAAAGATTTTAAGAAATGCAACAACGCTTCAAATAAACATTTGTTTTCGGTTCTGATAATTGCTTCCATAAATTCTTTTTTAGTATATAAGATAATTAATGATTAGTTTTTTGTTTACAAATATACAAAAAATGATTACGGAAATAGTTTTTTATAAAAAATAGTGCGATGACCGAAGCGAACAAAACAAACGGTGTTACCTCTAATGATAACATCTATTCTGTAATCATTGTAAACTTCGGTAATGTACTTTATATTTTTTAAGTTTAACGAGATATTGTATTTGTGAGCTATCTTTTGCTTTTTTTACATCAAATATTGCATTTCTAATTTCACTGGATAGTTTGCGGCTACGACCATCAATATCTCTATTGAATTGTCCGCTAAATAGTAATTCCATTTTTTCTCAGTGTTTCAAAAACAACTTCCTCGGGAACCTCTTCGCTTTTCATTCCCTCATCAATCCATTTAGCCATAATATCCTCGTCTTCTTTTTTTTCTATTATATGTATTTTCATGTGATGCTTTTTTAAAAAGCTACGAAAAATAGGGACTTTATTTTTTGGAATTTTTAAAACTACAGTTGTCATTTTATTATTTATTTGTTTATAATTAGTTTTTTGTTGCTCCTTCACTGT
>MENF01000127.1:4949-18106 GCA_001769035.1 Bacteroidetes bacterium GWA2_32_17 | reverse complement strand
GTTGCCGGAAGTGAAAACTCTGGTTCAATTTTATGGTTACCAACAGCCGAAATAGCATCTTTTATTGCAAGCCAAACGAATTTGTTAAATTGTCTAAACAACTAATTGCCTCTGATTTTTGTAATAAACATGATTTATATATTTCTGCACACCCGCAATATACGAGTGAGTGCGATGAGGACTTTCTATCCGTTACTTGCAAACCCAATTAGTTATTGAGGAATATTATCAGAGTGCATTTAAACCTTCATTAATAAAAATATTTTTCAAAAGTTTATCAGAAGTATGAAATTCACTTGCAATGTTTTTTAATGAAACGGCACAAGATAATTGTATTGAATCTAAAGTTTTTAAACCGGATTTACCATATTTGTTAAGCAGATTTTTTGCTGAATTAATAATTTCACTATCAAGGATAACCCAGTTATATTTAGAATAATCAGTTTCAAAAAATCGTAAAACACTTTTTACTTCCATTTCATTGGCTTCCTGCATTCTTGCTTTTCTCCAAAGGGCAGAAATAAATTCAATTTTTGTAATTTCAGATAAAAATATTTTTTCTGTATTATAAGAGAGAATCTTTAATATTTTTTCGCTATCATTCTCTTTATGATAGACCTTTACAATTGAAGATGTATCCAAGAAAATGTTTTTCATCTGTAGTCCTCTTTTCTTTCCTGAATTATGACATCGCTTAAAGAACCTTTAATACCTTTAGAAGCCTCCATTGATTGAAAAAAGGAAAAAGTATTAAGGTCAATTCCTTTTTTTTTTGTGTTTTCTTCTTTCACGGTACTTTTTTCATTTATTTCAACAGTGATATTTAATGTTTCTAAAAAATGCAACAACGCATCAAATAAGGTTTTGTTTTCGGTTCTGATAATTGCTTCCATATTTTTTTATTTTATTGATGAATATTTTTTTGTTGATGATGGCTTGGTATGTTTATATGATGATGAAATAAATTTCAAAGATAGTTGTTGTATTCATAATATCTTATTTATTTCAACCAACAAAAATACAAAATATTTTAATTTTTAATAATCTCTTTTGAAAATTAGAATTTATTTTTAATTTTTTCAATAGATAATAAAATTACTTCGCAGGTTGCCGGAAGTGAAAACTCTGGTTCAATTTTATGGTTACCAACAGCCGAAATAGCATCTTTTATTGCAAGCCATACCGAAAAAGCCAACATTAATGGAGGTTCACCAACAGCTTTACTTTTGTAAATTGTTCTAACATTAGGAATATTTTTCATTATTTCGATATTAAATTCTTTTGGAATATCATTTATAGTTGGTATTTTATATGTATCGGGCGAATGTGTTAACAAATTACCTTTATAATCCCATTTTAGTTCTTCGGTGGTAACCCAACCAACACCTTGCACAAAGCCACCTACTATTTGTCCTTTATCGAGCCATTCATTTATAGAATTTCCAACATCGTGCAAAATATCTGAGCGTAATAATTTATATTGCCCTGTTAATGTGTCAATTTCAACTTCGGAAACTGATATTCCATAAGCGTAATAATAAAAAGGATTTCCTTTTCCTGCTTTTTTATCGAAATAAATATCGGGAGTTTTATAATAACCTGTAGAACTTAAACTAATTTGTTTAAAGTATGCTATTTTAATTATTTCATTAAAAGGTATTTTATTTTTTGGATTTTTTTTATCAATAATAAAATTATTTTCAAAAACTATATTTTGTTTTAACAATATACAATTAGGAAATAATTTTTTAAATTCAGGTATTATAATTTCATCAATAAGTCTTTTTTTAATTGTATCCATTGCATTTTTAACAGCCATTCCGTTTAAATCGCTTCCCGATGATGCTGCAGTTGGTGAAGTATTTGGTACTTTTGATGTGTTAGTTGCACTTATTTTTACTTTGTTATAAGAAATTCCTAATTCTTTGGCTGCAATTTGCAATATTTTGGTGTGTAAACCTTGTCCCATTTCGGTACCGCCATGGTTAACAAGTACAGTTCCATCGGTATAAATATTAACGAGTGCTCCTGCCTGATTTAAAAAAGTTGTAGTAAACGAAATACCAAATTTTACAGGAGTTAACGCAATTCCTCTTTTTAAAAATTCGTTTTTATTGTTAAATTTTTCAATTTGTTTTCGACGTTTAAAATAATCAGATGATTTAATTATATTATTGTACATTTTAGAAAGTCGAAGATTTTTAACTATCTGCCTATAAGGTGTAATGTTAAATGTTTCATTTTTATAAAAATTTAAAAATCTGACTTCTGCTGAATCTTTATTTAAAAAACGTGCAATCCTGTCAATTGCATTTTCAATAATAGCCATTCCCTGTGGTCCGCCAAAACCTCTGAAAGCAGTATTTGATGGCAAATTAGTTTTATAAGCTATTCCAACAATGTTTACATTTGGTAAATAGTATGCATTGTCGGCATGCAGCATTGCTCTTTCTAAAATAGCCATTGATAAATCGGTAGAAGAACCAGCATCTAAATTTATTTCTACTTTATATGCGTTTATTTGTCCATTGTTATTAAAGCCGACTTTATATTTTCCATAACAACGATGACGTTTTCCTGTCATTATTTGGTCATCATCGCGGAATAAGTGAATTTTAACCGGACGTTTTGTAGCATTAGCTAATAATGCAGCCCATGCTGCAACATGATTTCCCTGCGTTTCTTTTCCTCCAAATGCACCACCCATTCTTTTAACTTCTACTTCAACTTCGTTTTTTGTAATTCCAAGCACTTCGGCAACTATGGCTTGAGTTTCGGAAGGATTCTGACTCGAAGCGAAAACTTTCATTTCATTTCCCTCACCAGGAACAGCAAGTGCAGTTTGGGTTTCGAGATACCAATGTTCCTGACCATTAATATTTAATTCACCTTCTATTATATTTTCAGATTTTTTCAATGCTTTATTAACATTTCCTTTTTCAATTTTTCTGTAAGGAGCAATTAAATTATTTTTTTCAATGGCAGTTTCAAGAGCAAGTATAGCATCAAGTTGCAAATATTCAATTTTAATTAATTTTTCGGCTTCTTTAATTGCAAAATCATTTTCGGCAGCAATAAGAACAACAGCCTGACCAATAAATTTCACTTCACTTTTTGCTAAACATTGTTCATCATGAATTACTGGTCCCATTTGATTTTCGCCAGGAATATCTTTATGTGTCAATATTGCCTTAACTCCATTAACTTTTAAAGCATTTTTAATATCAATTTTTTTGATTTTGGCATGAGCATATTTGCTATAAACAACTTTTCCTAATAAAAGCTGGTCACTTACAAGCATATCGTTAATATAAACCGATTCGCCTGTAACATGTTTTATTGCGATATCGTGGTGTATAAGTTTAGTCATGTTTTATCGTTTAAAAAAGTTCAAAAAGTTCAAAAATGTTCATTGTTCAAAAGAGTTCAAAAAGTTTATTGTTTTACGTTTATTGTTCAAAAAAGTTCAAAAATGTTCATTGTTCTACGTTCATTGTTAATATAGTCATACATTGTCATTCAGTAGTCATACTTTGTCATTCAGTTGTTTTTATTGCTATTGTATGACCATTGTTTGACAATTGTGTGACTATTGTTTTTGTTGTTCATTGTTCACTATTTTTACTATTTATTACTATTAATTTCAATGTTTTCGTTTATTGTTTTGTTTCGAGATAAAATTTTAAAAGTAAATTTTTAGCTACAAGCCGTCTGTACTCTGAACTGGAACGGGCATCGGATAAAGGAGTAAATTCATTATATAAAACCTTCATTGCTTTTTCAATATTTTTTCTGTTCCATATTTTACCATTCAATGAATTTTCGGTATATTTTGCACGTTGTGTAAAAGCCGACATTCCACCAAAAGCAATTTTAATTTCAGTTATTTTATTTTTTTCAAGCTTTAATTTAAAAGCACCATGAACAGTAGAAATATCCAAATCTTTTCGTTTTGAAACTTTGTAGGAATTAATAATATACGATTTGTTATATTTAGGAATTAAGATTTCATTAATAAGTTCCGTTTGTTTTAAATCAGTTTTCCTGTAATCTAAAATAAAATTTTCAATCTCAACAATTCTTTCATTATTAAGCGATTTCAATTTAATTTTTGCCTCATAAACAAATAACAAAGGAATTAAATCACCAATTGGTGAAGCAGAACCAATGTTCCCGCCAATAGTAGCAATGTTACGTATTTGTAACGAAGCAAATACATCTAATATTTTTTTAAATTGCGGTAATTTCTTAGAAGAATATTTTCTTAAATTTTCTAAAGATACTCCTGAACCAATATAATGGCAATCATCGGTATTATTAATATACTTTAATTCATGCACATCAGAAATATCAATAATTTTAGCAAGAAATTCATTTTTTTTAGTTTGCCTTAATGCAATATCTGTTGAGCCATTTACAATAATAGCATCAGTATTTTCATTTCTCAATTTTAAAGCTTCACTTAAAGTAAAAGGTTTAAAATAAATCTGGTTATTATTGTTAATTGATATTAATTTATTGTTTTTTATTCTTTTTAATAATTTTATTGTATTTTTTTCCTTTTCAAAAAATTTATCAGATTTTGTATATTCTGAGATTTTTTTTGATGCCTCTATAATAGGTTCGTACCCTGTACAGCGACATAAATTACCAACAAGGGCATTTTCAATTATTTCTCTTGAAGGTTTGTTGTAATTTTTAAATATTCCGAATAATGACATTACAATTCCGGGTGTACAATATCCGCATTGAGTTCCATTTGCCTCAACCAATTCTTGCTGAACGGCATGTAACTGCTCTTTGTTACTTGCTATATTTTCTATAGTAATAACCTGTTTGCCGTGTAACATTGGTAAAAACATTAAGCACGAATCAATGGTTTTATAAATTAATTTATTATTACCGCCAATTTCGGCAACTACAATTGTACAAGCTCCGCAATCGCCTTCGGAACATCCTTCTTTAACACCTTTATGATTAGGCAATGCTCTTAAATAATTAAGTACAGTTGTTGTTGATTTAAATTCAGATTGAACAAAAAAATCAATTTCAGTTAATTTATCGTCAAGTATAAATTTTATAATGTTTTTCATTTAAAAATTAATTTTTATTGAGTAAAATTAATATTTATTTGTTTAAATAATTTAACTTTTAAAACATAAATTTAATAAAACACGATAATGTTATGCACAATAATATAACATAATAATTATTAAATATATTATTTTTTGCAATACATTTCAATAGCTTGTTTAGCTTGATTATTTCCAAATTCTAATGCTTTATTGTAATAATCGCAAGCTAAATCATTTTTTTTAGTTTTCCTATAAAGTTCGCCAAGTAAAAAAAGTGCATCAATATTTTGCGGATTAATTGAAAGAGCTTTTTTATAATAATTTTCGGCATTTTTCGCATTGTTTTTTTCGAGCCAAATCCAGCCAATATTAATATACGAATTTATAAGCGAACCATCGTATTCAATTGACTTATTAAACTCATTTATAGCATTATCAAAATCTTTAATTTGCATGTGAAACCAAGCAAGATTTTGCCAAGCTAAAGCACTTTTAGGATAAATAGAAATATTGGTCTTAAAATCATCAGTTGCATTTTTATATTCTTTTAAATAATACCAAGCATAAGCTCTGTTGTTTCGGGCAAGTTGATTATTGTTATCAAATTTTAGTACAGTTGTAAAATCGTCAACTGCACCTTGGTAATTTTTTGTAGATGCAAAAGCCCATCCGCGATTTAAATATGCTTGCATTAAATTAGGGTCAAACGACAATGCTTTGTTGTAATCATAAATAGCATCAGTTGAATTGCCAAGCATAAATTCAGCGTATCCCTTGTTATTATAAGCAAAAGCATAATTTGGATTTGAATTAAGCGACCTGTTAAAATAAATTAATGCCTTTTCATATTTGCCTTGCATTGTTAAAAGCCAACCATAAATATTTAATGCAGGAGCGTTGAATTTATCAATTTTAATAGATTTTTCTAAATCGGCACTTGCTTCTTTAAGCATATTTTTATTAAGAAAATAAGTACCCCTGTTATAATATGCAAGCGAAAGCATTGAATCTTCTTTTAACGATAAATTGTAATAATAAAAAGCTAAACTATCGTTACCTTTTTTTCTATAAGATTCGCCCAAATATGTGTAAACCACTGCTTCATAAATATTATTTTTGTCGTATTGCAAAACTTTATTAAAATCACTAATCGCATTGTCATTTTTGCCGAGCATATCAAAAGCAAATGCACGATTAAAATAAACAGTTGGTTCTACTGAATCTAACTTAATTGCTTGACTATAAAAAAATAACGCACTATCAACTTTTTGTTGGTTTAAGTATGTTGCTGCAAGATTCAAATACGCAAAAGGTACATTCGGGTTTTTACTTAATACATCGTTAAATAAAGTTTTTGTATTTTTCCAAACCATACAACGGTTATAAGTTGATATTGAAAGTGTAATCAATAAAATTGAAAAAATTACCAGTAAATATTTCTTTATATATGCCAAAAAGTATTTTTCTATTATATCGGAAAAGGCAATAAACAAACCTAAATATGCAAGATAACTATATCTATCGGCAACTACAAGGCGCCCTTCGATTGGAATAAAATGTAAAACCATTGAAATATTTATAAGAAAAAAGAACCAACCAAAAAACACTAAGCAAGAAATTTTTTCCCTTTTAATTAACATAAATAATGAGATTGCAATAACAATAATCAAAACAATAAGTGTAAAATAATATTCTTGCGGTAAATTTCCATTAACTAATTTTATAGGATAAGGGTGAACAGCATTAATAGAATGTGGCAATATAAAATTTGACAAATAAAACCAAAGAGCAAACCCTGCAAGTAAAAACTTTTGTATTATTGAAAATGAATTTTGAGCATTGTTATTTTCAGCCCATAAACCAGCTTTATTTAATATTAAATTGTATGAAACTTTAACCAAACAAATAATTATAAATATTGATATAGAAGCAATTACATACTTACTGTTGAATTTTACTTCATGTAGTTTTTTTCTAAAAATAAAGTATATTGAAATTACAATAATTAAAAAAACATAAGCTTTAAGTTGAAAAATAAAAAAAATCAAGTAAAATAAAAAAACTTTTTCTATAACAAGTAAAATCGAAAATTTTCTATTATAGTAAATATCAAATAAAAATAATGAAACAGGAATAAGCAATCCTTGAATTTTAGAAAACGACGATAGCAAAACACATAAAGTTGTAAAAATAAAATAAATAAATTTATTGCTTTGTATATATTTGATATACAATAAAAAACTAATTAAAGAGAAAAAAGTAAACAATAAATCCTTAAATTCAGAAATCCATGCTACCGATTCAATACGTAACGGGTGAAGTGCAAACAATAACGAAACTAATACTACAATATGTATATTATTAATCAATTTTTTAGTTAACAAAAATATTAGGACAATATTTATTAAATGAAATATTAAGCTAAACCAATGAAAGGGAATTGAATTATTGCCCCAAACATTATAAATAGCCGAAAATGTAGTAAGTGTTAGAAAGGTATATCGTTCTTGATGTAAGTTATGATTAATGCTTTGCAAATCAAGACTTTTAACATAAGCATTTTCGGTGATTTGAGTATCATCGTCCCATTTAATAAACTCATAATCTGTTATTTGAAAATATGAAATAAAACTCACTAAAAGAATAATAATTAACAATATCCTTTCATTAGTAAAAAAAAATATTTTCGAGTTTTTGTCTTTCATTTATTTTTCAAAACTACATTATTTTTAAAAATTTTTACAATTTTTTTTTATTTAAAAAATATTTGTAAATTGCATAATTAAAACAATAAGAATAAAATAACATAAATCATTACATTTTAAATACTTAACAATATTGTAACGTTTTCAAATAATAAAACTATTATGAAAAACATTTATTTAACTTTTTTATTAGCATTAACTTTTTCATTAAACTCGTTAAATGTTTATTCTCAAGCAACTGCAGTTGTACCATATACTGGATTTATGGCTTGTGGTGGCTGTTTGGTATGCGGACAAGACTACTGGTGTATTAATACTTCACCTAGTTATTGCGGTGCAACACCAAGTTGCGAATCACGTACATTTGCCGACCCCATTCCATCTGGTTATGTAGCGACTTCAGTAACAGTAAATTTTTATTCGGCAGGCTGTGTTGGAAGTTCAATGTCTGCAACAATAAACGGTCAATCTGTACCAACTGTAAACGACGCAAATACTGGTTGTTTGTGTGATGCTGCACCTTGTGCTGTGGCTGCAACATCTTCAAATAATTATCCTTGTGGATTACCTGGCTATATTTATGGTGGCGCTAATACCTTACAACTTTGTACAGGAACAAGTGTTTGTGTAAATAGAGTAGAACTAACTTTCACTTATGTACTGCCCGATGTAATAACTCCAAATGTTACACCAAGTAGTTCAAGTTTTTGTTCGGGTGGTAGTGTGGGATTAGATGCGGGAGTTGGGTATTCGGCATATATTTGGACAACAGGAGCTACAACTCAAACAATAACTGCAACTACTGCCGGCGTTTATACTGTTTCAGTTACAAGTACAACTGGTTGCACAACTGGTTCAAGTTCAGCAGTAGTTAATGTATATGCACCTCCAAACCCTATTATAACACCTTATGGTCCAACTACATTTTGTATTGGAACAAATTTAACTTTAGATGCAGGTTCGGGATATTCAGCATATAGCTGGTCAACTGGAAGTACAACCGAAACAACAACTATAAATAGTGCAGGAACTTATACTATTACTGTAACAGATGTAAACGGATGTACCGGTACAAATTCTATAACAACCTATACAAATGACAATCCTATTGTTTCCGGAACAAGTACTGATGCAGGTTGTTCGGTTGCCAATGGAACAGCAACTGCAAATCCTTCGGGAGGGGCTCCGGGTTATACATATTCATGGAGTAACACACAAACAACTCAAACAATAACTGGGTTATCGGCAGGAACTTATGGAGTTACTATTACTGATACAAATGGATGCACTGCCAGCACTCCTGTTACTGTAAATGGAGCAAATGCTCCGTCATTAACTACTTCTACTACTTCAACAGGATGTACAGTTGCAAATGGTACTGCTACTGCAAATGCAACAGGTGGAACTCCAGGATATACTTACCAATGGAGCGATGCTCAAATTACGCAAACAGCAACAGGATTAGCTGCCGGAACTTATTTTGTAACTGTTACTGATACAAATGGTTGTATAGCAGTTACTTCTGCTAATATCTCTGTTTCTGCTTCTCCATTAGTTACAGTTGTTGGAAATCCTACAGGTTGTACTGTTAATAATGGAAGTGCTGTTGCAACTCCAAATGGCGGAACTCCACCATTTACATACTTATGGAACAACGGGCTTACAACTGACACTGTAAATGGATTAGCATTAGGTACATACACAATTACAATTACCGATGCAAATGGTTGTACTGCAACTAATTCAGTAAACATTACTGTTGCAAGTAACCCGACTGTTATTACATCAGTATTATCAAATGACTCATGTAACGGCGATAATAATGGTTCTGCAATTGCAAATGTAAGTGGTGGTTTACCAAATTACACATACTCGTGGAGTAACAGTCAAACAACGCCCTCGGCAACAGGGTTAATTGCAGGAAGTTATACAGTTATTGTTACAGATGCAAATGGTTGTACTTCATCATCTTCAGTAACTATAACTCAACCTTCAGTATTAACAGATACAATAACAACATCAAATATAAATTGTTATAACGATAGTAATGGTACTGCTACAATTATACCAAGTGGTGGAACTCCATCTTATAATTATTTGTGGGATAATGGTATAACTTCACAATTTGTCAATAATTTAACCGCAGGTACTCACAGCGTTACTTTAACTGATGCTAATGGTTGCCAATCAATTACAAGTTTTAACATTACACAACCATCACAATTAATTATAACACCTTTACAAACAAATATATTGTGCTTTGGCGAAAGTAATGGAACTGCAACTGCAAATCCGACAGGAGGAACTCCAACTTATACATATTTATGGAATCCATCAGCACAAACTACCCAAACTGCAACTGGTTTATCTATTGGAAATTATACTGTTACTGTTACTGATGCAAAAGGATGTTCAACTACTCAAACCTATATTATTACACAACCACAATTTTTAGCTTCAGGAATTTTAAGTTTCACTAATGTAATTTGTAATAATGGAAATACTGGTGAAGCAACAATATTAGCTACTGGAGGAACTCCAAATTACACATACTTATGGTCAAATTCGCAATCAAGTGCTACTGCAACTAATTTAAGTGCAGGCATTTATTATGTTACTATCAGAGATGCCAATAATTGTTTTACTACTAGTTCAGTTACAATAACAGAACCAACAGCTATTTTAGCATCAATTACAAGTATAACTAATCCAACTTGTTATGGCGGTAACGATGGTTCAATAATTTCTAGTGTATCGGGAGGTACACCATCTTACGCTTACTTATGGAACTCTAATCCACAGCAAACAACAGCAAATGCTACAAATTTGAATTCTGGAAATTATAGTTTAACAATTACCGACACTAATAATTGCACTCGAACTATTGATACAACATTAGTTAGTCCATTACCAATTATAGTTACTTCTTCGCAAGGGATAGATGCTAATAATATGGGATTCATTGATATAACTGTAAATAATGGAGTGTCACCTATTAGTTATTCTTGGTCAAATTTTGCGTTAACTCAAGACATTAATAATATTAATACCGGAACTTATATAGTAACTATAACTGATGCAGATTCTTGCTTTGTTACAGATACATTTAATATTGATATACCATTTTTGCCTTTAGAAATTCCAAATGCAATTACTCCGAATAATGATAATATTAATGATGACTTTGAAATTAAAAACATAGACCAATATACAAAAGTAAGTCTCGAAATATTTAACCGCTGGGGCGATCTAATCTTCTTATTTAGTGGTAATGGCGCTCTATATGCCGACAGAACATATCGTTGGAATGGTAGATATAAAGGAAAAGATTTACCTATGGGAGGTTATGTGTTTATATTGAAAATAAACGGAGTTGACCCGATTAATGGAGTTGTATCTATTGTTAGATAAAAGAAAAAAACAGAAACACATTTAAAAATAGAAATAAGTTGAAATAATAGAAATAAATTGAACAATAAACCCAGTAGGATACTTTGGTAAAACGGGTTAAATCTTAATAACTCACCTTAAGCAAATAAATTAAAAGTTCCAAGACTCAAGTCCCAATGGTTCGTGTCTTCACGAACCATAGATTCAAATTCCAAGACTCAAGTCCCAATGGTTCGTGTCTTCACGAACCATAGATTCAAATTCCAAGACTCAATGTAAAAAAGTTGAAGAAAGTTGTTTTTATCCTTTGAATTTTGATATTGAAATTTTGGACTTGGGGCTTATTCACTTTTGCATAATATCATTTAATAATAAATATCCAACGCGGTAAACATAAAACATCAAGCGTAAAACGATAAAAGGTAAACATTGAAATAATAAACTAAATGTTTTCAAATAAAATATTTAAAATAAATTTATAGCTTTGCTGTATATTTATAAAATGTATGTTAAGCAATTCAGCAGGACCAATTGGTGTATTTGATTCAGGTTACGGCGGACTAACAATTTTAAAAGAATTTAATAGAAAATTACCCCAGTACGATTATATTTATTTGGGCGATAATGCCCGTGCTCCCTATGGTAACAGGTCGTTTGATTCTGTTTATCATTATACTTTACAAGCTGTAAACTGGTTATTTTCGCAAGGATGTCAATTAGTTATTCTGGCATGTAATACTGCATCAGCAAAAGCATTACGTACTATACAACAAAACGATTTACCAAAAATTGATTATTTGCGAAGAGTATTAGGTGTGATAAGACCAAGTGCAGAAGCAGTTGGAAACCTAACAAAATCGAGAAATGTTGGAATATTAGGTACTATTGGAACAGTTGTATCAGAGTCGTATCCAATTGAAATAAATAAACTTTACCCAGATATAACAACGTACCAGCAAGCCTGTCCGCTATGGGTTCCATTAATCGAAAACGATGAATTTTTAAATGTTGGATCCGACTACTTTTTTATGAAAGATATTAACAATTTACTAAAGAATAATAACAATATTGACACAATAATTCTTGGATGTACTCATTATCCTTTAATAATTAATTCGTTAAAAAAATTTGTACCAAAAAACATTAATATTATTTCGCAAGATAAAATAGTTGCCGAAAGTTTAACGAACTATTTAAAACGCCACCCCGAAATGAAAACAAAGTGCAAGAAAGATGGAGTTACACAATTTTTTACTACCGATGATGTTGATATTTTTAATTCGAGAGGAAAAATATTTTACAAAAAAGATATTTGCGCAAAACATATAGACCTTTAAAATTGACATTTTATTTATATAGTTAATTCTTAAAAACCACATCATTATACTTTGAATGGTTAAATCCGATAGGTATCGGATTTATTTTTAAAAAGATGTCTATTCATATTTTTTTTCCCCCACTGCCTTCGTTCCGATGCTTCGGAACGATTTACAATATCATTTCGAGCATATAATATTAATACTTTGTTTATGAGGACACAAATAATAGCGGAATGACCCTGTAGAATTTGCGAATGCAAATTTTCAACAGGGCCTCAAACTCGAACATTATAGTTCAGACTCTCGACTTTATAGACAGACACTAAATTATATGGTATAAATAAAAAATTATGATGATTTGGTATTATTAAATTATGTATATTTGAAAAAAATATTCAAAAGATTTTTTTTACAAATAATTAATTTAATTTTGTGGGTGAGTAGTTACAAATTTGCAAAACATAAAAAATCCGACAGATGATTTTGATTTATAAAAGATATCACAAAAGGTGAATATACACAACAATATTTAGCAAATATGATTACTTTTGTTAAACATATAAGTAAGTTGGCAACAAGTGTAAGAGCGACAGACAACCAGACAGATACGATAGTGATAAATTGAAAGAAGAAAGGATTTAGCTTTTTGACAGGACAGTGCAAATTTG
>MENF01000127.1:4536-4915 GCA_001769035.1 Bacteroidetes bacterium GWA2_32_17 | reverse complement strand
AAAAAAGAAGAAAGAAACCCCACCCACATTGCACACATTGGCAAAGCCCCACGAGCCAACGCTGAAACCAAAGCTTTGCCAAAGAGTGCAATTTTGCCACCGCACCACTGCAAATTTGATAACTTTGTGCTATGAATGACAGAAAGATAGACATAAAAAATAAACTTGATGAAGGCTTGACTTTTAAAGTTTCACGGTTTAAAGAACAGATTAAGAAAACCAAACCTCACAAACATGACGAGTATTACGAACTGATATTTCTATCACAGGGAGAAGGTTTTCATTGTATCGAATCGGAGAAATATATGGTTTCAAGCCCCGATTTTTATTTTCTAAAACCTGGACAACTTCACTATTGGCAGTTTACCTCAATTCCAAA
>MENF01000127.1:3969-4266 GCA_001769035.1 Bacteroidetes bacterium GWA2_32_17 | reverse complement strand
ATATGAAAAGTTTGTACAGTTATTGGTTAAAGAATGTCCACGGCTACACAAAGTCAATGAATTTGCCGACTTACTTAATATAACACCTCAAAACCTGAATACAATTTGCCGTAAACAAACGAGCAAAAGTGCCAGCGAAATAATCACAAATCAACTATTACTTGAAGCCAAAAGATACATTTTGCATACCGACAACACCATTAACGAAATAGCCGATATACTTTCGTTTACCGATGCCTCAAACTTTGTTAAATTCTTTAAAAAGCATGAGAATATTACGCCGATACAATTCAGGGA
>MENF01000127.1:2455-3962 GCA_001769035.1 Bacteroidetes bacterium GWA2_32_17 | reverse complement strand
TTTCAATAATACCATTTTAACATTTAAACCTACCACGCCAAAGGCAACCATACATACTATTTTTGCAATATAAATTTAAAAGTATGCGTGTATGGAAATAGTAATAATTTGTTTAGCGGCATTTTTTACAGCCGTTTTAACGTTCTTTTCGGGTTTCGGGCTTGGTACAATCTTAGCTCCCGTTTTTGCAATATTTTTCCCTATTGATATTGCCATTGCACTCACTGGCGTGGTGCATTTTTCAAATAACCTTTTCAAAATTGCATTAGTAGGCAAAAACACTGACAAAGCCGTTTTGTTGCGGTTTGGAATTCCTGCAATTTTAGCTTCATTTGCAGGTGCATGGTTGTTATTGAAAATTACAGTTCTACCAACATTTTTACAATACGAACTCTGGGGCAGGTCTTTTGAAGTTACGCCTGTAAAACTCATTATTTCATTATTGTTAATTGTATTCTCGATACTGGAAATTTCACCCACTTTTCAAAAGGTTCAATTTGGTAAAGATAAATTAGTTTGGGGCGGAATCCTTAGCGGTTTCTTTGGCGGATTATCAGGCATCCAGGGTGCAATTCGCAGTGCATTTCTCATAAAGAGCGGACTATCAAAAGAAGCATATATTGCCACTGGTGTAGTTATAGCCTGTTTGGTTGATTTTACAAGGCTTTCGGTTTATGCTTCGCGGTTTACTTCGGCAAACCTTCATGAAAACCTTACACTTTTAATTTCGGCAACCCTTTCAGCAATTGCAGGGGCATATTTTGGCAAAAAATTGCTTAAAAAAGTTACTTTGAGGAGTATCCAACTCATTGTTGCGGTAATGCTCATCCTCATTTCAATTGCATTGGGTATAGGATTAATTTAAAAATTAAAAATATGAAAACAATTTATAAACTATTTTCACTCATTATTGGTTCGTCAAATGATTATAAGTCCCTTATTCCCCGATTGATTGTTGGTTTAGTTTTTTTATCGGAAGGTATTCAGAAATTTCTTTTCCCTGACCTTGTTGGTGTAGGGCGTTTTACAAAAATAGGTTTTGAAAATGCTGAATTTCTATCCTATTTTGCAGCTTCTTTCGAAATAGCATGTGGTATATTCCTTCTCATGGGTTTGGTTACCCGTTTATCAACTATTCCATTACTCATTGTTATGGCGACTGCCATAGCTACAACCAAAATTCCCAAACTTTTAAATGATGGATTCTGGACAATGGCCCACGATTCCAGAACCGATTTTGCCATGACCATGCTACTAATTTACCTGATTATTTATGGTGCAGGAAAACTTTCAATTGATTCAGTAATCCGAAAAAAGTTGACAGATGCTAAATAGGTTGCTATCTAAATGGTATTTCCCCGTTTCGCTCAAATACCTTTCGCTTATTGCATACATCGTTTTAATCGTATCGGGTCTGATGGCTTATTCCATCGATGCCGCTTTTCTCAAACAATTACGGAATACAAACCTTGGTAACTTAATCGTTTGGTCGTATTGGTGGCCAGCC
>MENF01000127.1:1113-2362 GCA_001769035.1 Bacteroidetes bacterium GWA2_32_17 | reverse complement strand
CGCAAACGCCCATTATGGTTACTTTCAGGCTGGGCAATAACCATCTTTTATATTATCATTCTTTTTGTTGGCATACAAGGTTTTGCAATCCACCGTAACCCGTTCTTTATGGCAATTTATTTGCTGTCTATTGTTGGTGTTTCTGTTATTATCGGTAGTATTTACGAAAAAAACACCTTTTGTCGATACGTTTGCCCTGTAGGTTATTTGTTGGGATTGTATTCACGGCTTTCTTTTTTCGGCTGGCGAGTAAAAGACAAAAGTATTTGCGATACTTGTAAAGACAAATCCTGTATTCACAAAAAATATCAATACAACCTAAACTACAAAAGCTGTGGTGTCGATTTATATCCTGCCAATATTTCGGATAATGCCGATTGCATTTTATGTGCTGGTTGCCTTAAAACCTGTTCAAAATATCAATCTTACACCAACTCCGAACGACCAAACCCACGATTTCAGAACATCGGATTTGCCAACGATTTATTTCAGTTAAAACCGCTACGAATGGCTGAAATGGTTTTCGTATTGATAGTTTCAGGTTTTGTTATTTCCGAAATTTGGTCGGAATGGAACGTAACCGATGCGTATCTTTCGTTTCTTCCCGATTTGATTATAAAACCTTTGGCAATCGAAAGCAAATTCCTGTCAGGCATTTTGAAAGGAACTATAATCTTCGCAGTCTTACCATTCATTGTTTGGTTGTTGCCCTATTTATTCACACTCCTTGCAGGGTTAACAATCAAGTTTAAAGACTATTTGGTCACTTACGGAATTGCTTTTATTCCTATTATTGCAGCAGCCCACATTGGAAAATCCATCTTAAAATCAACATCAAGAATCCCATATTTCGAGCATCTATCTGATGATTTTACAGGCATTTCAACCGCCCGACAAATAATAGACGGACAAATTACAATTCAACAAAATCCCGTTTGGTTAAATACAATGGTTTCGTTGCTTTTAGTCGGTTTTATGATTATTGGCATTTGGTTAAGTATTAAGGTTGTAAACCGTTTAAATCTGAGGAGTGGGAAAGAACGGTCATCAAAATCGTACTATCTGATACCAATAATTTATGGAGGCATTTTTCTGATTATGTTATTAATATGGAGATGGTTTTAATTAAATTTGCATAATTATGAAAATACAAGATAGCGGAATGCCCGAAGAGAAAATGTGGTCGAAGTTCTTCGACCCTGATACGATTTTACAACAAATGGATTTTACACCCGACTTTCATTCTGTT
>MENF01000127.1:779-1032 GCA_001769035.1 Bacteroidetes bacterium GWA2_32_17 | reverse complement strand
GACCCTGACATGATAGGTCAATTACAAAGTAAGATTGACCAACAAAATATAAAAAACATCGAACTGCATTTAACTGATTTTATTACCGAAGGTTCAGGTTTGCACGATAATTCCGTTGATTATGTAATGCTTTTTAATATCTTGCATCACAACAACCCTCATCAAATATTAAACGAAGTTTATAGGATTTTGAAACCAAAGGCAAAAGCAGGAATTATTCATTGGCGTAGCGATATGACTACCCCACGTGGCC
>MENF01000127.1:0-752 GCA_001769035.1 Bacteroidetes bacterium GWA2_32_17 | reverse complement strand
GAATTATTCTCGAAACAAAAGAATTAGAAAAAGCTTGGAATGCTTTTCGTTTCGCAGTAACAGCTAAAAAACAAGGGCATGAAGTAAAACTTTTTTTAATGGGCGAAGCTGTTGAATGTGAAGGCTTGACCCATGAGAAATACAATGTTGATGAGCAATTAAAAGCATTTGTAAACGTGGGCGGTGAAATACTGGCTTGCGGAACATGCTTAAAGTCAAGACAACTTAATGAAACCGATGCTTGTCCTATTTCGACAATGATAGATTGTGTAAACGTGGTTGTATGGGCAGATAAGACTGTAACTTTTTAAGCCAACGCTATTTGCAAGCACATTGCCAAAGCCCCACAAGCCAACGCTAAAGCCAAAGCTTTGTCAAAGAGCTTGCAAATCCCAGCCCGAGTAACCGCCTTTCAGGACGGTTTTAGGATTGCCCACGCTCAAAAAAACAAAATAAATTTGTGCTTCGTGGATAGGTTGGTGCAGTTTGACAATGACTTGAAAATAAAAGCTAAATAAATGACAAACAGACGGATATGAATGAACACCAGTTGCCAACACGCGGTATAGTTAATTGCCGGTGCAGTGCGTATTCGAGCGGCACAGCTCGTATCAAAAGTAGTTGTAACTTGAAAGGAAAGTGCTTCGAAATCGGCAACTAACCATACCGCCAAACGTTAGCAACAAGCCTAAAAAAACACTCTACCGACAACTTACTACCCGATGAAAAGACAAAAAACAAATACCCCGACG
>MENF01000126.1 GCA_001769035.1 Bacteroidetes bacterium GWA2_32_17 | reverse complement strand
TTCAATTATTGAAGGCGAAAACGAATTGTTTTTTACTTACGGCACAGCCAACCAGCGTGTAAAAACAGAATATTATGACAACGATATTCAAAAAACCAAATATTTTGCAGGCAATTACGAGCAGGTAATAATAAACGGCAATATTCGTGAGTTGCATTATATTGCAGGTCCAATGGGTTTAGCAGCCATTTACGTAAAAAACAATGGTACCGATAGCATGTACTACACCCACACTGACCATTTAGGTTCAATTACCGAAATTACAGATAACACAGGCACATTGTTACAACGTATGCAATATGATGCCTGGGGCAAAAGAAGTTTTATAACAAATAACATTGGCATTAATAATTTTCTTTTCGACCGTGGTTATACAGGCCACGAACATTTAGACCAGTTTGCTTTAATAAACATGAACGGCCGCTTATACGACCCTATACTTGGCCGTATGCTAAGCCCCGATAATTTTGCCCAAAGCTCAACACAGGGATTAAACCGTTACAGTTATGCAATGAATAACCCGATGGTTTATGTTGACCCTGATGGTAATTTTCCATGGGCTTTTGTTGCAGGTACTGCTTTGAATATGGCTTTAAGTGGATATCAAATGTATCAAGCTTATGAAAAAGCAGGTAAAGACCCTACAACTGGTGCATTGGTTGGGGCTGGCATTGGTTTAGGTACTTCATTATTGGGTGCATTAGGACCATCAATAGGGATAACAGGTACATTACCAGGTGCTGCATGGGGTGCTGTATCTGGTGGTGCTACAGGTGGCATAACTTCTTGGGTACTAACAAAAGATTTTTGGAGTGGTGCAAAAGCAGGTGGTTTAAGTGGAGGACTTATGGGTGGTGTTAGTGGTTATAATAGTGCACAGGAGCAAGGGAGGAATCCTTGGTCAGGGAGTGAAATGACTGGAGATCAAAATGTCTGTTTAAACCCTCATGCTCAAGCCCCTGGAAGTGCAGAATGTCAACTAGCTTCTTTTGAGGCAAACGATGAATTTCATGGTGGGAGAACAATAGATTTTATTAAAGAAAACTCTGGGCTATATGAGAATGGAAGTTGGGATACTGATATTCAAGACTGGGGGCATGATTATACGGAAGTAAAAAACAGAAGTGATGCTTATCATTTTATGCAAAAAACAGGTTTTGGTGGTTATGCACAAATTAATGCTAATTGGTCTAAAATGGGACATTCAACTGCTATAAATGAAATTCAAGAATGGAGAAGTGGTTTCTTTAATATAAAATATTACAAAATGTTTGTAATGGATCCAGATCCAAGTATGATTCAAAACTATGGGGCATATAGACCGCTTAATCTTCCTTCGAATCAAGTAGATTATCTTATGATAACAGGTTTTCACTAATGTTTAAAATTCTTCTTTCAATATTATTTAGTATTCCAATTTTTCTTTTTGGTCAATCAAAATTAGAAATTTTAAAAAGTGGATTTAATGAAAAGAAAATAATAAGAAAAATTAATCATCATAAAATTTGGTATTCTTTAACATTTAGAATTCATAAAGATTATCATTATAGTTGGAGTTTAAAAGGTTCTGAAATTCTTTACTTTCCAGAGTACAGATTTAGCTGTCCAATAGATAGTACTATTTATAAAAATGATTTAATTAGTTTATTAGTATTCGATCAAAAAAGATATAAAAATGGATTAATTTATTTAATTAAAAACAACGAATACAATGGTTTTATTACAATGAGCAAAGTTCAACCAAAAAAAAGAATTTATGCAAGTTGTAGCTTACCAAACGATTTAGAAATTGAAAAACGAGTAAAATTTATTAAATCACTAAATGTTGATTTTGTATTTTTAATTTATGGTTTTGGACCAGAATTATTTGCCTTAAAAGAAAATAAACTAATAGTAATTGATATTTTAAAATTTGAAATATCTGACGTTAATATTTATTTAAAAAGAAAAGTTAATCTCGATAATCTTTATAAGGCTTATCATCCTCTATCAAAAAAAGAAATAAGAAAATTAAGTCAAACTAACGTAAGGTACTAATAAATGAACAGTTATTAAAAACGTTAATCAATAAACTCATGTTAAAATTGAACATCATATTTCTTATTAAAGTGTTTATTTATCTTATTATTTTGTTTCCCGATTTTTCTTTTTGGTCAATCAGAATTAGAAATCTTAACAAAGAATGGATCAATTGAAATGAACTAAAATAAAGCTGTAGAGAATAAAGCGTCAAAATTATTTAGTAATGGGAAAAATAAAGTTTCAGATTACAATCTTATCGATGTTGTTTTCGGTTATTACTATCGCACAAAAAGGATTTAATATGCAATTTACATTACAACCGGGCACTTCATTTATTTCAGGCAACTGGATGGTGCCTGGATTTATGGCCTATAACGACCATTATAAAGCACCTAAGAAAATCACACTTGGTTTTGTGGGAGGTTTTAATGGAGGATATAATTTCACTAAAAATATCGGATTAGGTCTTGGTTTACTTTATTCACACCAAAGACAAAGTTATGGTAATTATACATATTCTGTAACAAATAAAACATACTCCAGAAAAATTAGGTTATCATATTTAAAAATTCCATTTAAATTTAATTTTGTTACTAATCCCAAAAAAAATATTGCAATTATATTTTTTGCAGGTGTTTATTATGGAGTTCTTGCAGGTTATAAAGATGTTGTAACAATAAATCATAATAATGGCAATTATGATACCTACATTACTTCGGGTAATACTATTGAGTCAATACCAATTAATAAAAATAATTCAAATACAGGTATCACTTATTTAACTAAAAAAATATACAGAAATGATTTTGGAATTACTGTTGGAACTGGAATACAGAAAAAAATATCTTCAAACTTATTTTTACTTGTATCACTTAATTATGAAAAAGGATTAAATGACATTAGAAATCTTTCATCACAATATTTAGATTCGCATACTCCATATTATTTCGAGTATGATGTTAATACTGAAATTGAGAGGAAGAATTCGATGCTTGGAGTAATTATCGGATTAAAAAAAATATTTTAATTTTACATCTGTAGATTAATTTTATTAATGTATGGAAAGCCCCGATATAAGACAAGATATAACATATACCCCATTTAACAAAGTTTCTTCAATTATTGAAGGCGAAAACGAATTGTTTTTTACTTACGGCACAGCCAACCAGCGTGTAAAAACAGAATATTATGACAACGATATTCAAAAAATTAAATATTTTGCAGGCAACTACGAGCAGGAAATAATAAATGGCAATACACGTGAGTTGCATTACATTGCCGGACCTATGGGTTTGGCAGCAATATATGTAAAACAAGGTGGCAATGATACAATGTACTACACCCACACCGACCATTTAGGCAGCATTACCGAAATTACAGATAACACAGGCACATTGTTACAGCGTATGCAATATGATGCCTGGGGCAAACGCAGTTTTATAACAAATAACATTGGTATTTATAATTTTCTTTTTGCCCGCGGCTATACCGGTCACGAACATTTAGACCAATTTGCATTAATAAATATGAATGGCCGCTTATACGACCCCGTACTTGGCCGCATGCTTTCGCCAGATAATTATGTTCAAAACTCTACAAATAGCCAAAACTTTAACAGGTATTCTTATTGTTTAAATAACCCGATGGTTTATAACGACCCAAGTGGCGAATTATGGAATGTGGTAATCGGAGCTGGAGTAGGGGCTTTATCGTATGGCGTTCAAACTCTTATAACTCATCAACGTTTTGATTTAAATAATTTTGCTATTGCTGTTGGGCAAGGTGCATTAGGCGGTTTAGGTTCAAGTTCTGCAAAAGCCGTATCAGTAACTGGAGCAATACCAGGTGCTATATATGGAGCGGCTTCAGGAGCACTAAGTTCTGGTTTGTTTTCAGGTGTAATGGCAGCATCTCAGGGTCAATCTTTTAGAAGCGGATTTGAAAGTGGTTTATTAAATGGCGCTATTTCTGGTGGAATAACTGGTGGTATAAGTGGTTATGCCAGCGCAAAAGAACAGGGTAGAAATGTGTGGACAGGTGGTCAATTGTATGATAAAGGTAAAGATTTTCGTTTCTTTACACCGCCTCAAAAACGTGATGAGGTTACTTGTGTTTTTTATACAGCAACTCAGGCAGATGAGAGTCCTTATGGTTTAGGAAGACCCTATCTTGTTCTAAAAAATGGTTATGGGATTGAATTAGAGTCAAATGGTGTAGACCCTGAAATAGCATTACCAGAATTAGGGTTTGACATTACTAAATCAAAGGGCGTAAAAGACTCATACAACTTTATAGAAAGAACAGGGATGCCAGTTACTTATAGTACAACAACTCATACTATGATAGTTAATAGAATTGAAAAGTGGAGTAGTGGCTTCTTCAATATTCCTTTTTATAAAATTTATACATCTTCATCTGGTCCAGATCCATATGCTGGACAATATATACGACAAATTTATCTTCCTGGTGACCGTATGCTATTAATAAATTCAATTTCTCCTCCATAATGATAAAATACATTATTATAACGTTACTGTTGATGCTTATAAATAGTACATTTTGGGCACAAAATATTTCATTTAAATATGATAGTAAGTATTATTTTTTAGGAATAAAAGGAGATTACCTAGGTCTAGGATATGTTAAAGAGAAAGCAGATAGTTTCCCATCTGAATGGTTTTATGAAGAAGACTATTATGAACTATATCTTCTTGATTCTCTTTTTAAACTTTCAAATAGTAATGGTGATGTTAAAATAAAATATACAATTATTAACCGTGGAAAAGGATATCACGACATTCAGGTAAAATATGATTTAATTTCAGAAGAACTAAATAAATTTGTTGTTTCTTTTTATCAATTCAGAAGATCTAAATTTTTAACCGAAGAAGGTTATAAAATATATACAGGAAGATTGAAATATTGTAAAATTCGTAGGAGTACAGATGAACAGATAATTTCATTTTTAGCTGGAGCATATTTTTTCTATAGTTACTCAAAAGAAGGAAATTATTGCATACATATGCCAAATTCATTTTCAAAAGTATTAGTTATTAAAAAATTACTTAAAAAATATGGTTGCAAAGAAATTAAATATATTATTAATAAAGAAGGTACTCCATATGTACATAAACTTCAATTTATACCATCCGAGAATTTGAAACTTGTTTTTGATCACGAAAAAGAAGTTGAATGGAATTTAAAAAGTAGATGGAATCAATTAAAACAACCATAATGTATTTAGTACAAGATTATGTATATAACTTTAATAATAATTGGGGACGACCAGAATATCGTACAAATGCTTTTGGCATTGATGAAACTCATAGTTTAACTGAAAATTTTATTTACGATTTTGATGGTAAAAAGCTAAACAGGTTGTCAAAAGTAATAGTAAACAGTAATGAAACTGACCCAAAAAGTATTTTATTAGAATATGATATAAATGGAAATATTAATTCAAAAACTGGAATTGGCACATATTTTTACACTGGAACACAACCACATGCTGTAAATGGTATTGATAATCCTTATGGTGTTGTTTCTACCGATGATCAGTCAATAACCTATACCGCATTTAACAAAGTAAGCTATATAAAAGAAAAGCTAATAGGAGGTAGTATGTTATACGAAAAGAAACTTTTATTTACTTATGGTACTGGCAACCAACGCATAAAAACAGATTATTTTGATAACGATATTCAAAAAACCAAATATTTTGCAGGTAATTATGAGCAGGAAATAATAAACGGCAATACACGCGAATTGCATTATGTAGCAGGACCCATGGGTTTAGCTGCTATTTACGTAAAAAACAATGGTACCGACAGCATGTACTACACCCACACCGACCATTTGGGCAGCATTACCGAAATTACAGATAACACAGGCACGTTGTTACAGCGTATGCAATATGATGCCTGGGGCAAAAGAAGTTTTATAACAAATAACATTGGCATTAATAATTTTCTTTTCGACAGAGGTTACACTGGCCATGAACACATAGACCAGTTTGCTTTAATAAACATGAACGGCCGCTTATACGACCCAATACTTGGCCGTATGCTAAGCCCCGATAACTATGTGCAAAATGTTACGGGTACGCAAGGATTTAACAGGTATAGCTATTGTTTGAATAATCCTATGGTTTACACTGATCCTGATGGACAGTTTGCAAATATAATTTTTGGTGCAATAATGGGTGGTTTTTCTGGTTTTATGTACGGTGCTATGACTGGGGCAAAAGGTTGGGATATGGTTGGATATATTGTAGGAGGTGCTATGCTTGGAGCAGTTACAAGTGGTTTTTCATCAGGTTTAGCTTCAGTTGGTGCAAATATTGGAATTACTAGTACAACTGCTGGTAGTATTGCTTGGTCAGGAATATCTTCTGCGGTAGTCGGTGGTTTTGCTGGTGGAACAGCTTCTTTAATGTATAATGGAAATTTTTGGCAGGGAGCTAAAAGTGGGGCTATTATAGGTGGAATTTCTGGTTTTGCATTTGGTATAGTTGATGAGCTTCTTAGTTCTCATACAACTTCAATTCCAAGTTTTGAACTTGAAAATGTCGGTGACCCTATTGATTATAACCAAGAAAATGGAGAACTTTATTGGAATAAATATAATGGGAAATTGGATTATGTTACCAAACTATACACAGAGGGAACTATACCTCGTGGTTATTATTATGAAGGTGAAACAGTAATAGATCCAACTGGTAGTGGTGCTGCTGGAGCTACAACAAGACATTTGTTTTCAAATAAATCCACATCGTATATATTTAAAGAATCATTCACATCACCTGAAAAACTACAAATTGTTATGAGACATGAGGCATTACATGCTACTTATAACTTTAATGGTGGTGTTTTTAACAGAACGCTTTGGAACCAAAATTTACAAGAAGCTCAAACAAGCAAAATGTCGTATGAACTTTCTGAATATTTGAATTATGGAAATATAAGTCCTTCTGGTTCTAAAATTTTATACAATTTTTATATACAAAATAGCGCAAACTATTTACCTAAGTATGATTTTGGAATGTATGGTTTCGGAGTTCCGATAAATAAAATGCCAAGTTTACCAACACCTATATTGACATGGTAAAAATACTTATTTCTTTATTAATACTTTTTTTCTTTTGCCCTGTAAATACAATATTTTCACAGCAAATCAGATTTAATACTAATAGTATTAAACTACCAGATGGATTTTCAGATAGTATAAATACAAATAAAAAAAATTTTAATGAGAAAATTATTTCTGCTAAAAATGCAAATAATTATATTTATAGAATTCAAAATAAATCTTTTGTAAATTTTATTCAACAAAATTGTAGGGATTTATTAAATGTAGATAAAATTTATTATATAGGTGATTTTAAGTATTCTGATAAGTTTTATTCTTCATTATTTCTAACATTAAATATTGGATGTTATATAAAAAAGATTTATTTATTTAACTATAATGACACCAATTTATTATCTGTTAAAGAATTATCAATAGATGCAAAAGGTGAGTTTGGATTTTATACCTATTCTATGATAAAGCATAACGGAATTATTAAATATTACAATAGTTCTTCTGATTTAATTCAACCTTGGCAAATAGAAAGAATATTTTATCCTCAAAATTATAAGAAATTTAAAATAACTAATGAAGGTTATATTAAAGAAAAATAATTTAGCGAAAATTGCAATGTGTGATAATTGGGTTAAAACAAAATATTATTCTACTAATTACGAAAAGAAACTTTATTTTACTTACGGCACAGCAAACCAGCGTGTAAAAACAGAATACAAAAATAACCAGATTATAGAAAAAACCAAATATTTTGCAGGTAACTACGAGCAGGAAATAATAGATGGGAATACACGTGAGTTGCATTACATTGCCGGACCAATGGGATTAGCTGCTATTTATGTAAAAAACAATGGTGCCGACAGCATGTACTACACCCACACCGACCATCTCGGTTCAATTACCGAAGTTACAAACCAAAATGGCATACTTATGCAACGCATGGCATACAATGCATGGGGTGTTCGTGAGTTATTGGAAAACAATATATCTGCAACTTACCCAAGTTTTATGTTCGACAGGGGCTACACAGGCCACGAACACTTAGACCAGTTTGCATTAATAAACATGAACGGGAGGCTTTACGACCCTATGCTCGGAAGGTTTTTAAGCCCCGATAATTTTATTCAATCTCCAAATTTTACTCAAAGCCTAAATAGGTATAGTTACGCTATAAATAACCCTTTGAAATATACTGACAAAGATGGTGAGTTTTTTTGGATACCTGTTGCAATAGGAACCGCAATTGGAGCATATATGGGTTATCAAGCAGGTGAAGCGATGGGATATACTGGATGGAGTTTAGTTGGAAATACTGCTTTAGGAGCGTTAATGGGATTTACAACATCTTATGTAGGAAGTGGTATATCAATAGTTTCTTCTAGTTATGGATTTATACCAGGTATAATAGGGGGTGGTATTGCTGGGGGAATGGCAAGTGGAGCTACAACATCATTCTCAGGTGGTGATATTATGCAAGGTTTTAAATATGGTGCAATAGTTGGTAGCTTATCTGCATTTGCAATTAAAATAATTTCAGTAGCTTCAAATGAAATAGATTTTTATAGTGGAAATAAAGAGATGGGAATTAATGCTACTGATCCTGTTCCACCTACAGATGAATTTTTAAACAAAGCTCAAGGTGTATGGTATAAAGATGCTCCAATGAATAGTGTTGAGAGTTTTACTACCGAAAATGTACCTTTTGAAAACAAATTACAAATGTCTTTAGAAGGAGCAGGTGGGGCAACTGATAGAATAGCTTCTAATGGATTTTTAACTGGAAAATCTAACGTGTATTTTAATAAAAATTTAGCATTTACTAGTGCTAGAGAACTATACAGAACTATGGGGCACGAATTTATGCATGTTTCACAAAATGCATTATTACAAGGTTTACCAAAAAGTCAAATCACTAAACTTTTTAGGGATATGCTGGAATATCATGCTTATACATATAGTGGTGGTGGTAATATGAGTTTATTTGATCCAGTATTATATAATAATACATTTCCGAATTTCAATTCTTTTGCTTCTTTTAATTTTGGATGGACAGGATCAAGTTCATCATTTAGATATCCTTTTTAATTATGAAACATTTTATTTTATTACTAATTTTATTAATCACTTTGTATAAATATGGGTATTCACAATGTTTATCCATTGAACTTTCGATTGAATGGAAGAGTGAGAACAATGTTTTAAAAATTATTGAGAATCAGGATTTAATTTGTGTTCCATATCTAACAATAACATATAGAAATAATACTGAAAAAAATATTTACTTATTAAAAACAATTAACAATATTAGTAAATATCCTATTATTTCATCTACTATTTCTTTGAATACTAAAATGGATTTATCTGAGCAAGTAGAAAAACATTTAACATTTTTTGACGAAGAATTTAATGTCTATATAGGTAAGTCTTGTTATTTTGGAGGTGGATGGGAAATATTAGGAAGGAATATTGATAGGAATAGCGAATATGAAGGTAGTGTTATTCAAAATGTTATTTGTGATATTTACGAAATTTTAAAAACGCAAGAATTATTAAATAATATTAATGATAAATATAAATTATCATGTTTTAATTATTCTAATAAACAGATTTTAACTTATAATGAAGCAAGTAAGTTTATTTACGAAAACCACTCAATAGAGTTTTACAAGAATGAAGTAATTCTAAATTATAAAGATACAGATATAACAAATGAAAAGATAATAAATGAGTTAAAAAACAACTTTGTTTTTCTAAAAGAAAAGCAGGTTTATTCAGAACAATTTAATTTAATAGGCTTTTATATTTCAGGAGGCAATTTTAATTTTACAATAGAAGACTCTGTTTCATATGGCTTTGTTTATTTAGAACCAATTTTTTCTGAGGAAGAAAAACGTTGGAATTTTCAGAAAAAGAATCTTCCTGAAATTATTAATGGGTATTATCTATATAAAGGAAATTTTAATACAAATTCTGTCTATTTAGAGATTGATGATAAAAAATAATGTATTAATTGTTTATTTCGTATTTTAATCAAAGCAATGCGTAAAGCGGATAATTATGAAAATAATAAAATTAATGAACAGGAAAGCACACGCGAGCTGCATTACATTGCAGGTCCTATGGGCTTAGCATCCATATACGTAAAACAAGATAGCAACGATACAATGTACTATACCCATACTGACCATCTCGGCAGCATTACTGAAGTAACAAATAACACAGGCACGTTGTTACAGCGTATGGCATATAACGCATGGGGAAAAAGAGAATTGTTGGTTAGTAATACAGGAAACAACGCCTTTTTATTCGACAGGGGTTACACTGGTCACGAACATTTAGATGCCTTTAAATTAATAAACATGAATGGCAGGCTTTACGACCCAGTACTTGGGCGCATGTTAAGCCCCGATAATTTTGCTCAAAACTCTACTCAGGGATTAAACCGTTATAGCTATTGCTTAAATAACCCACTTAAATATACAGACCCAAGTGGTCACTTCTTCATTCTTTTCCCAATGGTTCTTGCCGGAATCATAGCAGGAGATCAAATGGGATATTATTCTTTTCATGCAGGGCAGGGCTATTGGAGTGGTTTTGAAAAAGGTTTTGCTATTGGATTTATTACTTATGGTATTGGTTATGGTAGCGGTGCGGCATTGGGTTCTGGTATTTTATCAAGCACAATATCTGGTGCGTTGGCGGGCGGGTTTGCAGGTGGAACAACAAGTGCTGCTATGGGAGGCAATTTTTGGCAAGGAGCTAAAAATGGGGCTCTTATAGGAGGAATTTCTGGTTTTGCAATGGGGGTTTTAGATAAATTAGCAACAGTAAGTGCCAATAGAGATTTTTTTAATATCGGAAATGAAAAAATGGGAATAAACCCAGGTGATCCAGTTCCTCCTACGGATAAATATCTTAATGAAGCGACTGATGCTTGGGGTTATGAACGCCCAAGAAATATGGATAATTATTCTATTGAAAATGTTCCTGAAATACAGCAAAGTGAGATGGATGCACATAGTGCTAAGGGAGTGACCAGTGGAAAAGTAAAAAACCACAAAATAACTGGTCGTGTAGATATTTATCTTAATAAAAACTTAATTAAAAGTGGCTTCGAACTTTTTACTACTATTGGTCATGAGTTTACACATGCATATCAATTCTCATTATTAGCAGGTGTTGCAGCAGATGAATGGACAAGCACATCTCCATTAAATGAAATTATGGAATATCATGCGTATAGTTTTAATGCAAGCAAAGGTGATACATACGGTAATCCTTTTGACCCAGTAGCCTTAAAGGCAGCAATAAAACTTTACCCTGAATACTGGAATTCTTTTTCTTATATGAATTGCCCTAGTGTAAGGTCAGCTATATATATTCCATATTAATTACGAAACAGTTTATTCTTAAAATTAAATAAATGGGAATTTACAATTATTAGTTAATGTATGAAAAAATCACTTTTAATAATATTTATTATTTCAACTGTATTATGTTATGGACAAACAAATAAATATAATGACTGGTTTGATTTTAATTTAAAAGGAAGTCCGAAAATAATTAAAGAAGTAAGTGTTTTCTCTTTGACAGATTTTTTAAACCCTGTTTTAGTTTCTTTTTTAAACTCTTCAGTTAAATCATTATTTTTTATAGATGAATATTATTTTGATTCATTGGGAGTAATTACAACAGAATTTCATAAATCAATTTCTGACACAACTAGTAAATGGCAAGTAAATAGAAAAAAAACTATTATAAATTATAAGGATTCAATAATTAAGATTAGTTATATTCCAAATTGTAAAGATTTAGTTGAAAGTTGTAGAGAGAAAAAAAAATTAGTTGAAAATGAATTTGTTTATTGCAAAATAACAGATTGTTCTATAGATACAGTGATTTATGAAAGAGATAAAAACAATATGATCATTAAAATTTATGATCATTTTATTGGAACAGATTTTCAAATAATATCTGTAATTGAAAATGAATTAAATGAGAATGGTGATATTAAATTACAAAAAAGAATTTCAAAAAATTGGGGGGTAATGTCTGACAAACCTTCAATTAGGAAAACAATTACAACTTATAAATACATATATGATTCTTATAATAATTGGATACTTAAGTTGAGTATTATTGATAAAGAAATAAATATGGTAACTCAAAGAGAAATTAAATATTAGTAGACTAACTTTCATGCTTATAATTTTAATGCAAGTCAAGATGAATCTTTTTCAAGTTCTTTTTCAGAATCACAAAAAATATCTTGGTCATTAACTTACCCGAAATATTTTAATTCTTTTGCATGGTACAATGCTAACAGCGTAAGATGTGCAATATATATTCCTTATTAATTATGAAACATTTTATTTTATTACTAATTTTATTAATCACTTTGTATAAATATGGATACTCACAATGTTTATCCATTGAACTTTCAATTGAATGGAAGAGTGAGAACAATGTTTTAAAAATTATTGAGAATAAAGATTTAATTTGTGTTCCCTATCTAACAATAACATATAGAAATAATACAGAAAAAGATATATACCTATTAAAGACAAATAACAACAATAGCAAATATCCTTTTATTCCTGTTACTTCATTTATAAATACTAATATGGATTTATCTGAACAAGTTGAAAATCATTTAACATTTTTTGGAAAAGAATTTAATGTATTTATAGGTAACCCTTGTTATTTTAGGGGTGGATGGGAAATATTAGAAGGTACTGTTAATAGAAATAGCGAACATACTGGAAGTGTTGTTCAAGGTGAAATATGTGACATTTATGAAATTATAAAAATGCAAGAATTATTAAATAGTGTTGATGATAAATATAAACCTAAGTTTTCTACAGTCTTTTTTCTTTAAAATTTAATATGCAACATATCAGCCCGTTGCATATTTTTTTAGATTAAATAGTGTAGTGTTAAT
>MENF01000125.1 GCA_001769035.1 Bacteroidetes bacterium GWA2_32_17 | reverse complement strand
ACCCCAAGGTTTGTGTCCTCACAAACCTTTATAAAACAAATTCCTTTTTGTCATTCTGAATGATTAGTGAAGAATCTAATCTCAAATACAGATTCCTCGCTCACTCGGAATGACATCCTACTCCTTTGTCATTCAAAATTCTTTTGTCATTCTGAACGATTAGTGAAGAATCTTATTTGTGTATTGCTTTTGTCCTTTTTGGCATTATCACCAGCAATAAAACGGTTATTTTTTTAACTTCATCATTCGATGTTCAATATTCGGTGTTTTTTTTATTCAATAACGAAGAGCGAATAATGATTAACGACCCGATATCGAATTTTGATTTTAACGTCATGGCGGGCTTGACCTGCCATCTCATTTTCCAACCTTGTTGGTGTTATTAGTAACAATAAATAATTTCTTTATTATTTTCTTTAAAGTTTCAGAAATCTTCTTTTCGTCAGGAATTTTAGAATAAGCCAAAGCAGAAAGCTCTTTTGAATAGGTTGTTTTCAGTTTATCCCATACTGTTGTGAAATCTGTTATCAGAACTGATTCTGTTGGAATTTTACCATTCCAACCTTCAGGTTCATTGAATGCTGCCTGATCGTGATTCCAAACCTCGTTAAATGATTTTTGAAATTCGACAGAATCAATAAACACTTTACAATCCTTATCGTTATATAGAAAATATAAATCATAGAAATGTCTTATTTTGCCTGATAAACTCGTAATAGGATCTTTATCAAATGAGAATCTTACTAATGATATAAATTTCTCAACAAATGTTTGTTTCTTATCGAGAACATTTATAACAAATGGCAATAATCCATATTTAATTATTAAATCATTTTGATGGTTCAAAGTCAGCGATAAACTTATAAGGCTATTTATTTCCCGTTTTTCATATGGAAATGGATTAGCAAATGAATTGATTGCAATGATTAATTTATCTGAAATAACCTGATAAAAACGTGCGTCTCCGGTTTTCGGATAAGAATAAACAGATTTTCTATAGCGTGAACCTTTACTTGTTAACTGAGAGTTTTCAATTTCAGATAAATCTTTGGCAATATTTTTTTCTACATCATGGATAATAGTTTTGACTTTATTGCCTGTCATTTCAGGAAAATTGAGAACTGCAATATCAATATCTTCAGAAAATCTTTCAATCAATTTATATCCTTTAGAAAGTGAGGTTCCACCTTTAAAAACAACGCTATTATTGTATTTACTCTCAGAAAGTCTTTTTAATACAAGTGTTATCCAGTAATCTTTTTCTATAAATACAGGCAGAATATTCAGTTTGTCACTTGTAGTCTGAATAGCTGCTTGGAACGAATTTTTATCTAAATGAAGGTTCATGAAATGTTCCATTTTTGTTTATTGGACAATATGTTATTAGATATTCCAAATTCATAAGACGAAGATGGATTCAATGATTCTAATAATTGTTTAGCTGTGTTTTCACCTAAACAATTTTCATACAACGCACCGGTTAAAGCACGAGTTCCGGGATTATATTTTTTTGCAAGACGAATAAAGTTTTCCTTTTCTGAATTAGTAAAGTTTTTAATGAGCTCAGAAAGGACTTTACAAGACTGATCAATAGTTGTATCTGGAATCTCTTTAATATTTCTAATGGCATCAAGTATTCTAAATAAGGGTATATTTTCTTTTGTAATGCTGTTTGGTTGTTTCATGAACCAAATATTGTACATCCCTCTTTTTGTACTCTTTTTAGTTTCATTGATTCCAATCTGAATAATATTTGATACTTGTGTTGATAGTCCAAGCTGATTATAAACTGAATATCCTGTAAGGTAGCCAGTGATTTTGTCGTTTTGTTCCAATAAATCTTTTACAACCTGATAAACTTCCGGTTTAAGTTCACCAAAATCTGTAAAGCGAGGCTTGTAAAATCTACCTAATGAGAGTTTTCTAATTTTACCTTCCTGTACCATACGATTAAGTGCTTTAGTAAGCGCATAAATATTATTCACCTGGGGGGTAAACTCCTCATAGGTGAAAACGTAGCCAGTTGGCAGTCGGTTAATCTTATCGCTAATAATATCAGTTACTTTCATAAATATTGTTATTTGCTGCAAATATATAAAATGTCAGGTAAATACCGGTAAAAACCTGACAAATATTTTTAAATTATTATCTGATGTTACGTAAAAGAGTTTCTCACAATGATTATTTCTCGTACTTCCTTCGTTAGCATATACTCCGGTGCCATTACGCCAAGAAAAAATAATTTATTATTTTTTTTAAACTTTGCGAACTTATATGTAAGTAATTTCAATTAATACACCAATTACTTTTATATAGCATGACTATAATAAGCACGCAATAAAAAAATCATAAATGATTTTTTTAGCCACTTTTTAACTTTGTGAACTTAGCGGCTTTGCGAGACAAATTTTTTACTTGCGTAACATGAGTTATTATTTTAAAACTTACCTTTTCCACATAAATTATTCAAAAAATAGTTAACGAGCAGATAATCTGCTGAATATGTATCATTGTTAATAATTTTGTTAATAATACGTACATAGAATATTTTATTGACATCCTGAAAAGCCCGCTACTGGCTCATTGCAAAAGGAGTATTTTTTCCGTGGGAAAGATAGGCAATAGCAAAAAAGAAAAAGATGTTTTTACTAGCAAATAAAAATTAATTCCAAAATTAATTTTCAAAATGTTTAATTTTGTAACATTATTATGAAAATAGCTTTTTACACTTTAGGTTGTAAATTAAATTATGCCGAAACATCAACACTTCAAAGAGTTGCAGTTGAAAATGGACATGATGTAGTTCCATTTTCGAATTCTGCAGATGTTTATGTAATTAATACTTGTACAGTTACTGCCATTGCCGATAAAAAATGCAGGAACATAATTCGTAAAGCATATAAGCAAAATGAAAATGCAAAAATTATTGTTACAGGTTGTTATGCTCAAACAAATTCCGACGAAATTTCAAAAATTTATGGAGTAAGTTTAATAATTGGTAACAACGAGAAAAATAAATTTGACGGTTATTTAAAAAATATTTCGAAAGCATTTTCTAATCGTCATGCTGAACTTGTTTCAGCATCTCCAAATAAGGAGATGGCGGGTCAAGCCCGCTATGACGAGAATACTTCATCAGAACGTAATGTTGACCATAATAATATCGGGATTATTTCAGCATCTTATTTTGCTCCGAATGAGGGGATTCAGAAGCAAGTTCGGAATGACGAAGCCAATGAGCAGATTCTGAAACAATCCCGATTGCTTTCGGGACAGAATGACGTTAAAGATGTGTTTTTCCCAGCATACTCTATTGGCGACCGCACCCGTTCGTTTTTAAAAGTGCAGGATGGCTGTAATTATTTTTGTGCATATTGTGCAATACCAAATGCAAGGGGAAGGAGCAGGAATGCCTCAATAATCGAAATTGTAGAACAAGCAAACGAAATTGCATCAAAGGGAATTAAAGAGATTGTGCTAACAGGAATTAATATAGGCGATTTTGGACATTCAACAAATGAAACATTTTTCGATTTAATAAAAGAACTGGATAATATTGAAGGGATTGAAAGATTCCGTATTTCATCCATTGAACCCGATTTGTTGGAACCAGAAATTATTGATTTTGTAAAACTATCGAAACATTTTGTTCCACATTTTCATATTCCGCTTCAATCGGGTTCACAAACCATATTAAAATTAATGAAAAGGAAGTATGATATAACATTGTTCAGTGATAGAATTAATTATTTGCTGAAAACAATACCGGATGTTTGTATTGGGCTTGATGTTATTGTTGGTTTTCCGGGCGAAAATGAAAGCGAGTTTAATGAAACGTGCAATTTGTTAAATTCTATAGATGTTGCTTATTTTCATGTGTTTACATATTCCGAAAGAGAAAATACAATTTCGGCAAAATTGCCAAATAAAGTGAGTTTTGCAGAAAAAGAAAAAAGAAGTGGAATACTTCATAAATTGTCTGAAGAAAAAAAAGAAACATTTTACAGGAAATTTATTGGTAACGAATTAAATGTTTTGTTTGAAAGTAAAACTAAAGATGGTAAAATGCACGGGTTTACCGATAATTATATTAAAGTAGAAGTGCCTTCGGTTAAAGCATTGTACAATAAAATTGAAAGAGTTAAACTTTTAGAATTCGACAAAGAAAAAATGGTAGTAATTAGTAAATTAATTTAATAAAACATGAATTTAGAGTTGCTTTGTAAAAGCGTTTGTGAATTATCCCGCGAAACAGGAAAATTTATTTTAAACGAAAAATCTAAAATAACTTCCGAGATAATTGAAAACAAAGGCATTCACGATTTTGTAACTTATGTTGACAAAACTTCAGAAAAAATGCTTATTAGTGGTTTGCAAAAGTTATTACCCGATTCCGCTTTTTTAGCCGAAGAAAACACAGTAAAACAAATAGATGCCGATTATACTTGGGTTATTGACCCGCTTGATGGAACAACAAATTACATACATGGTCTCGACCCTTATGCAATAAGCATTGCATTAATGTACAAAAAAGAAATAATTATAGGTGTTGTTTACGAAATTTCAAACGACGAATGTTTTTATGCGTGGCAAAATTCAAAAGCATATTTAAATGGTAACGAAATTTCTGTTTCAAAATGCAAAAAAATTGAAGATAGTTTGGTCGCAACCGGCTTTCCATATTACGATTTTGTAAGAATAAAACCATTTTTAAAATTGCTTGAATATTTTTTTCAAGAAAGTCATGGTGTTCGCAGGTTGGGAAGTGCCGCAACTGATTTGGCTTATGTTGCCTGCGGTCGTTTCGAGGCATTTTACGAATACAGTTTGCACCCTTGGGATGTTGCTGCGGGTGCATTAATTGTTGAAAGAGCCGGTGGAAAAGTATCTGACTTTAGCGGAGGAAACAATTACATTTTTGGAAAAGAAATTATTGCAGCAAATTATTTTGTGTTTGATAAGTTTTTGGGAGTTGTGAAAAAATTTATGAATAAGTAGTATCTGTCCATAAAGTCAAAGATTTTCAAAAATGAAAGCCCAAAACCTCAAGACCCAAGTCTCAAATCCCAAGCCCCAAACTTGGAATTTGGGATTTGGAATTTGGAGCTTTATACTATTATTACGATATTATAGACAAGCACTATTTAGCCATAATATTACAAAACATCATTTATTTTCAATTTTTTTTTTATAACTTTGATATAATTAAAAATATTTTACTCTAAACATTAAACATGTTGGTTATGAGAAAGTTTGTGTTCGTTTTAGTTTTGATAACAATGAGTTGGTTATTAAAATCTGCTGATTTATCGGCATATTATTATTATTCACCATTTTACAATTCCGAAGTTGGTACTTATTTAGAAACTTATATTACTGTTATTGGTAATTCTGTAGTTTTCAAAAAAAACGAAAATGGCAAATATCAAGCTTTAGTGGAAGTTACAATGCTTTTTAATCAGGAAGGAAAAGTTAAAGAATTTAGAAAATATAATTTAAAAAGTCAAGAAATTGACGATACAACTTCGTTACCTAATTTTATTGATTTACAAAGAATTAACTTAAAAGAGGGTTTGTATAACTTTGAGTTGAAAATAAAAGATTTACAAACAGAAAATGCAAAAGAATTTGTTTTTCATGATATTATAACAATGACTCATAAGACTGATGAAATTGAAATTTCCGGAATCGAATATCTCGAAAAATATTTTCCTACTCAGCAAGCAAATGTTTTATCAAGAAATGGTTACGATATGGTGCCTTATGTTGCCGATTTTTATCCATCAAACTTAAAAACATTTGCATTTTATTACGAAATTTATAATACAAAAACTGTTTTTGGCGAGAATCAGGAATTTATATTGCAATATTATATTGAATCTACAAATTTAAAACAACCACATCCGAATTATACAAAAACAAAAAAACAGAAAGTGGCAGATGTGATTCCTGTTATGGGCGAGTTTTCAATAGAAGGACTTGAAACAGGTAACTACAATTTTGTTGTAGAAATCAGAAATAAAGAAAACAAAGTAATAGCTTCAAAAAAATCTTTTTTTCAACGGAGCAATCCAAAAGCTAAAATAAATTGGAATGAAATAGATAAAGTAGTTATTGAACAAACATTTGTGCAAAATATTACTTCAATTGATACATTAAAAGAATATATTAATGAATTGTACCCGATTTCTGATGTTAACGAAGTTGGTTATGCCAAAAATGCTGTTAATTCAAATGATTTGAGTTATATGCAAAAATATTTTTACAGTTTTTGGTTTTCACATAATAGCTCTAATCCCGAATCGGAGTGGAATAAATATAAAGAACAAGTAAATTATGTTAATAAAATGTACGGTTCGCAAATTAATAAAGGTTACGAGTCGGATAGAGGACGAGTTTATTTACAGTATGGTGCACCTGGTAGTGTTACTTCTGGAGTTTATGATAACGATACTTATCCTTATGAAATATGGCATTATTATGTTATGGGTAATCAACGTAATAGACTTTTTTTGTTTTATAATCGTGAAATTATGGGTAAAGACTATAAATTAATTTATTCTGATGCAAAAGGAGAAGTATATATATCAAATATTGATATGATAATTAAGAATTTATATAGAGGTCGCACTTTACTTCCTGATATAGATTGGTCAAACAAGATAAAAGAAGATTTGAGAAAAGAAGGATTTCGTTATTAATATAAATACCAAAAATTATTAAGTGGAAAAAGTAGCTATAGCAATACTTAATTGGAACGGACATGAGTTATTAAAAAAGTTTCTTCCATCAGTTGTTGAGTATTCTGACATAAATAATGTTTCAATTTATGTAATAGATAATGGCAGCACAGACGGTTCAATAACTTTTTTAAAATCATATTACCCAACTGTTAAAATAGTATTGCTTGCTCAAAATTATGGTTTTGCAGGTGGTTACAACAAAGGTCTCGAAAAAATAAAAGCCGAATATTATGTTCTTTTAAACAGCGATGTTGAGGTTACAAAAGGTTGGTTGGAACCAATGCTCGAAGTGCTCGAAAATAATAAAAATATTGCAGTATGCCAGCCAAAATTAAAATCTTATGTAAATCGCGATGAGTTCGAATATGCCGGTGCTGCCGGTGGATTTATTGATAAATTTGGTTTTGCTTTTTGCAGAGGACGACTATTTAATGTTTTCGAAAAAGATGTTGGTCAATATAATACAAAATCTGACATTTTTTGGGCTACAGGAGCTTGTTTGTTTATCCGCTCCGAAATATATTTTAATGCAGGCGGATTAGATAATGATTTTTTTGCCCACATGGAAGAAATTGATTTGTGCTGGCGAATATTATCGCGCGGCTATAAAATTGTTTATGAACCAAAATCTGAAGTTTTTCATTTGGGAGGCGCAACATTGAGCAAAACTAATCCCCATAAAACATTCTTAAACTTCAGAAACAATCTTTTTTTATTATATAAAAATTTGCCAAAACATAATTTTTACCAAACAATATTTGCCCGTTTAATTCTTGATGGAATTGCTGCAATTAAATTTCTTTTAAGTTTTGAGTTTCGTAATTTTTGTGCTGTTTTTACAGCACATTTGCAATTTTATTTATCTATAAGTAAACTTAAAAGCAAACGTAAAAATAATTTACAGCTGACAACTACAAATTTGCACACTACTATGTATAATAAAAGTATTGTTGCCGACTTCTTTTATCGGGGAAAAAAGTATTTCAGCGATTTGCATTTTAACCCATGATTTACAAAATGTTATTCCGTTGAGCGATGAATATTGAGAAGCATTCTCATGAGCGAGTTGCGAATAATCTAATCAGTATAAAATAGTTAATTATGCGAATTAAGGGTTAAAACCGGTAGCTACGAAACTTCGGGATAGAATCTAAAAGTCCCGTAGGGACAACATATTGGTAGAAACAAATAACATCCACCATGCAAATGCCGTAGGTATGATATATTTTAAATTATTTCGTTCCTACGGAACTATAATTTGGATTAAATTATATTTTCTACCAATATACCGTTCCTAACGGAACGAAAAAAAAATTCAACTCTTAATTCGCATTAATTATTAAATATGAATGATAAACAAAAGTACAGAGTTTAATAAAAGCGAAAGATATAATTTTGTTCAAACATCAGATGGTTCAATAACTGTATCAGATAAATTATTAGGCGAAAATTTTCATTCAACTTATGGTGCAATTGCCGAATCGAATCACATTTTTATTAAAAATGGACTAAATCTTTTTATTAAAAGCGAAATTAAAATTCTTGAAGTAGGGTTTGGTACAGGATTAAATTGCCTTTTAACTGCAATAAACAAATTGCAAGAACAAAAAATAATTTATCATTCAATTGAAAAATATCCCTTAAACCCTGAAATCTATTCAAAGCTAAATTACTCTGATTGTTTAAAAATCTCCAATAATTTATTTAATAACATTTTAACAGCAAAGTGGAATATACAAATAAAAATTTCTGATAATTTTTATCTTAAAAAAATTAATTGCGATTTGTTATATTTTATGCCTGTAAATTCTTACGATATAATTTATTTTGATGCTTTTAGTCAAAATGTGCAACCCGAATTATGGACCAAAGAAGTGTTTATCAAATTGTATAACTGCTTAAATAAAAATGGAATTTTAACAACATACTCCTCTAAAGGCGATGTTAAACGTGCAATGCGTGAAGCGAATTTTGTTGTAAAGCGTATTTCCGGACCAATTGGTAAAAGGCATATTATTAGAGCAATAAAGTAAAACTATAACCTAAGTTTTCTACAGTCTTTTTTCTTTAAAATTTAATATGCAACATATCAGCCCG
>MENF01000124.1 GCA_001769035.1 Bacteroidetes bacterium GWA2_32_17 | reverse complement strand
AGTAAACTCCTTGGTTTTCAAAACTTCGCAAGCCTCAAACTCGAACATTATAAATCAGACACAGAGTTTATAGACAGACTCTAATTATACTATGAATGGTTAAAATTTTAACTTTCTTTTTTTTATTTACTCACCCTAATCCTCTCTACACATAGAGAGGGAACAAATTGTAAAGTTAAAATTTTAACCGTTTTGAGTATAATTGAATTTCCTTTTTAAAAAAGATGGTAATTGTTTTATTGCTGCAACATAATATAACAATCTATACGAATACAATAATTTATTAAAAGAACTAATCTCAACTCCGTTAAATCCATTTTTTAACATTAAAACTCCTAATGTAGATTTTTTTATAAAAAAATCTTTTCTTATATGATTTCTTCTCCATTCTTCGTTAATCCAATGAATTAAATACCAATTATCTGGTAGTGTTTTGCACGATGTTAATAATTTTCGTACAATTGCCCATCTATCCTGATTTGATATTTCTACAATATAATGTTCTAGATTTTGGAGTTTTATTTCGTTCACTAATATTTTAATAGGTTTATGCCAGTCTTTATTTTCAGCATCAATTTCTTTTATAGCTTTATCATAGCAGTTTTTCATTAAAGTAGAATGTTTAGGACATTTCATTATATTGCCTACTACTTTTAATTCATGATGAGTTCTAAAAATATATTCTTCTTTAAAATTTAATGGTTTTAAACAGGTTACGTCCATATCAGCCCACCAGCCACCATATTCATATAAAAGTTTGTATCTGAATATATCTGAAAAACCTCCTAAACTTCCTTTGCCATGTCCAAACTGATTTTTGTGTTTATATCTGAAAATTTTATTTTCGGGTATTATTTCGTTTGCATCTTTTATTATAACATTTTCAGGAATATTTGTAAAAAGTGGTTTATAAGTCCATAAATAAAATATATGCCTATTATTAACAAACGATTTAATAGTTAATAACTCTAATTGCGACAGAGAGTTACCAATCCATAATCCGTTTACTATTTTATTATCAGATGTTAATTTATCATCAGTTGATTTTATTTCTGGATTATGTAAATTTTCAATATTTTGCCATAAGTCCCAGTTTTTATTACCAAATTCATGGTAAACATGAATAAATTTAGGTTTAATAATTTTATTGTTCGAAATTATCTCAATGCTTGGTGTATTTTGTTTTAATTTAATATCCCATTTATAGTAATCTGCAATAAAATTAAATTCCTGTGGTAAAGTTGGATGATTTTTTAGTCCAAATTTCCATGCGGTAGCAATTAAAGTACCTTGGTCACGAGTCTTCCAGTATTTATCTTCAAATATTTGCAAAGTATATTTATGCCATGTATCCATAAATTCATGCGATTGCTCGTTAAATAAAAAAACGCCACCATTCCAATGTTGCCAGTTGGATTCATTTATTTCAACTCCGAATTTATTCTTTATTGCAATTGATAAATGCTCACATGAATTTTTTGAAAATTCAGATTTGTCGGGTTTTAACCATTTTAATTGAAACCAATTAAAACTGTAATTTGTTTTTTCTTTAATGTCTTTTCTGTAAAAAAATAAAGATGGATATTCAAATATTTCATTATTAAGTATAAATGCTTTTTTTCTTTTACTTAAAATTAAATCATTCTTGATTTTAAGTTCAAAACCTAAAAAACTTAATAATGTACGAATTATTGAACCAATATTTTTAACAGGATGGTACTTAATATTTTGAAGTGTGCTGTAAAGCTTTCTTATATTAGGATTAGAATAATCTGGCGGATAATTTTTTGAATTTACAATTTCTGATATTTTTGTTTCAAAATCATTCTTGTCTTTAATATGATTATTTAAACAATTACAATTTACAGAGTATGGGCTAAATTGTTGCATTCTACAATGGTCGGCTGCAAAAATTATTGGAGCTTTAAACTGTTCAAATATTTTGTTGCAATTTTGGTTTACAGCAATAATATCACTATCTAAATAACAGTATAATGGTCCTTTAGGTAATATGCTATGAAGTGAAGTTTTTAGCCATATACTTGCTTTGTGGTTATCGAAATTTTCAGATGTTTTAATATCAAGAATATGAACATGCTCAATTTTTGATTCATTTCTTTGTAAATCAGTAACTACAATTATTTTATTTGATGTAAGTTTTTTTAAATACCGCAAAGAAAAGTTAAGTGTGTTGATGTTAGAGTTATCACCACAAACTACAAAAACAAATATATTTTGTTGAGTTTCCATTTATTTTATTGATGGTGGTTCGGTATATCCTGCTTGTATTGTACGCTCAACTATTTTATCGAAATTTCTGATATTAAATTCACTCAAAATGCGATGAATAGGTATTTTAAAAAAATAAATAAAAGCATTTTTTAATATTTTTTCATCTTTTATTGAAATTATCAGGTCGTCGAATACCTTCTCTAAATCCTGCCCAAATGATGTTGATGCTGATATGTTTGTGTTAGTTGTTAAATAATATCTTATTTTTTGTTTTAACAATATATTAATTTCAGATGCCGATTTAGAATTTATATCGGGATAAGTGTTTTCAAATTCTTTTGCTTGCTTTTCCCAGTTTTTAAGTTGATTTATCAGGTTATCTACTCTTTCGATATTACCTTTTTGTATTATAGAATTAGTTGCAAATTCGTGTTTTTCGATAAATTCGTAAACTTCTTTTAGTTTTGCCGATGGCAAGTTCCACAATGAACAATATGGCGGAAAAACCACATTATTAAATAAAAATAAAACATTTTTATTGTTTAAAAAATTAATAAGAACGGGCATCTCGTGCCAGTTTTGACGCATAGGACAAACTTTAACGGTTAAAAGTGTTTGTTTACGTTTGGTATAATCAATAAAATATTCAAAGTTTTTCAAAACAGTATCAAAATTAGAGAATCGGCGTATTTTTTCAAAATTCTCTTTGTTTAAAGAGTCTAATGACATGGTTATATTAAATTTGAGTTTTTCGAGATACATTTTTACTCTGCTGTTTAATATTGTACCATTTGTTGTAACAGATATTCTAATTGAAGAATTTTTTTCTGCTATTTTATCCCATATATCATAATATTGTTTTATTATAAATGCTTCGCCACCTGTAAAAGCCGCTTCTTTTAAATGCGGAATAAATGGTTCAATTTTTTTTATAAAATTTTCATCGTAAGGATTAACATAGTTGTCTTTATTTTCTCTTTTTTGACGAACTGTTTGTGAATACTCGCCATTACACATTATACATGAAAGATTGCAAATATTGCTTATTTGAAAATCAATCGAAATTGGATATTTACTTTTGTTAACAGGTAAATAATCGTATTTCCATGCACCTACCGAATAATAATTTTCGCTATTCAAATATTGCATACAATCCTGACAACCATAGCTTAAATCATTATTTTTAATGTGTTCTCTTAAAGTGTTCATTTTTTTGCCAAACCAAGCTTCTTCCGGACTTTGTTCGGGATAGCGGCCAAATACAATGTTTTTATTGTAGTAACAAGGAAGAATTTCGCCGTATTCCGAGAAAAACAAAGTAGAAAATGGTGCCAGGCAAAAGTGGGAACGCTTGCTTTTACTTCGGATTTTGTTATACTCTTTTATCTTGTTTTTATCCAAAGAATTATATTTATTTTTTCTCCATAACATTATATAGCAGCCGTTAAGATTCGTTGTTTAAGTTTTTCATCCGAACTGTTTGCAATTTCAGCAATAATAAGCTCAATATTAAACGTTATCATAAAAGTTAGAGCTTTAATTAATGACTTATTATCCATGAGTTCAAATATTTTATTTAGTTTTTCAGTATATAATTTAATTAATTCAATTTTGTAAGAATCTGAAAATAGTTTAGATTCGGAAATGTAAGATGAAATTTTTGAAAAAAGCTCTTTTTTTAATTCCGAACTATTTAAATTATTTGCATTTTCTGTTTTATTTTTATCTGCAATCCAATTACCAATTTGTTTGATTAAAGATTGATAATACCCAAGATTTTGTTTGTGTACTTTATTAAATCTTCTAAAAACAGGTTCTCTTTTTATTAAATATGATTTTATTTTCTCTAATTCAATTTTAGGAAGGTTCCATAATGAAGTATGTGGTGGGAAAAATATAGTATGTAAAATAATATTGATATTTTCATTATTACAAAATGAAAATATATCAGGAATTTCATGCCAATTTAACCTTTGTGGGCATAAATTCCAGCAAAATGGCTTGTTTTTAGAATGTGAATAATCTAGGAAAAAACGTAAATTGTTTATGAAAACTGAAAAGTCAGCATTAACCCTGATTTTCTCATATATTTCTGAGCTGATTCCATCAGAAGAAACAGATATGTTGAAATTTCCTATAGTTAGAATGTTTTTAACTCGTTCTGAAAGTATTGTCCCATTTGTTAAAACAATAATGTTGCATGCTGGATTGATTTCAATAATTTTTTCCCAAATTTTATAATTAATTTCAATCAGAAAAGGTTCTCCACCTACAAAACGGACTTCAGTAAGATGAGGAATAAAAGGTTCTAATTGATTTATAAATTCATCATCGTATGGGGGGCAATATGGGATTTCGTTTTCACGATTTTGTCTTATTAAAGCTGAATTTTCACCGTTACACATTACACATTCCAAATTGCAATTATTACCAAGTTCAAAATCAAGCATTGTAGGCCAACTGTTATTGGATTTTTTTAAATAATCATAATTATTTGCACCTACACTTTTGTAATTTTTTGATTTAATAATTTCTGAACAATATCCACATCCTAAACGAAGATCATTATTAAGGATTGAATTTTTTAGCAATTTTGAATTTTCTCCGTTCCAGGCATCAATAAGTTTATCATCGGGATATTTTCCTAAAAGTAAAAGGTGATTATAACAACATACTTGTATATTGCCGGAAATAGTAAAGCGCATAGAAGCAAATGGTGCATTACACAATACTTCACATTTACTGTTATTACGTATTTTATTGTATTCCTTAATTATACGTTTTTCAAGTGGTTTATATTTATAGTCATCTGTCATTATTTGTAATATGTTATATTATATTTCAGGATATTTAGCCATGTTGAATATTAATTTTTTAAGACTTTCCTCATTTTCGCGATAAATATTAGCTAATATTTTATTTTCGCTAAACGAATTAATCATTTTTAAAGTTTTGTATTTTAAATCGTTATTAGGCATATTTTCGAAAATATTATTAAGCAGTAATATCAAAGAATTAATATTTAAATCTTCACTGTTAAATGTTAAAGAAGCATTTTCTAATTTGATAATTATTCCATTTTGTAATAATTTTATTTCGTTTTCATCAACTGGTTTAGGGATATACTTTTCCCACTTTATTGAAATTTCGTACCACGATTTAAGCTTTTTAATTAAGTCGTAATATTTTATCTTATTTTTTTTCTGAACCAATGTTTTAATTGGTAAATCTAATAAACTATATTTATCAATAAGTTCTTTTAGTTCATAAGAGTTTAGAATCCATACAGCATCTTTAGCAGGGAATCTGATAGTGTTATAAAGAATAGTAAGATTGTTTTTTGAACAAAATTCAGTTATAGCAGGAATTTCAAATCTGTTTTGATTCATTACACATACAGAAAGACCTGTCGTCCTGTTGTTTTTATGATTATAATTTTTAAAATATTCTAAATTGTTAAGTGTTGTTTCTAAATTTGCATTGATTCTGATTTTTTTATATAATTCAGGATTTAATGAATCTAAAGAAATTCCAATAAAAAATTTTCCTTTTTCCAATATGTTTTTTACTTTATCATTTAATATAGTACCATTTGTTTGAACAGAAATATAACAAGATGGATTTGTTTCTATTATTTTATTCCATATATCAAAATATGAGTTTATTAAAAATGGTTCACCTCCCGAAAACATACATTCTTTAATGTGAGGGATATATGTGTTTAATTCATCAAAAAACTTTTTGTTATAAGGATTTTCAAATTGAGTCCGTTGTTCACGATTTTTAAAAATGTTAGAAGAAAAATCGCCAGTGCACATTGTACATTCGAGATTGCATGTATTATCAATTTGAAACATTAGCGATGTTGGAAAATCTTTAATAGTAAATTGTTCATCGTAGAATTTTATATGAAGGCTTTCGAAATTACTTAATAAAAGTTCCGATTTACACGCATCACAACCAAGCGAAAGGTCATTATTTGCAATATGTTTACGAAGCTCTTTTATTTTTTCGCCATTCCATATTTCGGTGATGGAATTATTATTAATATTGCCAACCATGTATTTCATGTTGTAACAACATACAGATACTTGCCCATCGGTATTAAAATATAAATTGCGGAATGGTGCATTACATAAATATTTTCGTACAATAATCGGGCGGGTTTTATTAAATTTTTTAATAATACTTTTGGGCACATCAGAATAATTATTTGAAGTATTTTTATTGAAAATTTGTAATATTTTATTTTTAAAATTCATAAATAACTTATAATTTTTTTTATATAGTGCCTGCAAGAAAACAAATAAATTTGCTCTTATTTAGGTCAATGGCTAAATTGTTTTATTGTTAAATGGTTATTGAATAACAATAACAATTAAGCAATATAACAATCGCTAGCAAATGTAATTATTAAGTAGTTTTCTTTCTAACACTATATAGGATATTTATATTTTTTAATTAATGAAAGCTCCATGTTATCAATAAGTTTATTATTGGATTTGCTAAAATAATTATTTAAAAAATCTAAAGTTTTATTATCGAATAATTCTTGAATGTTAGGTTTATTTCCAAAAAATAAAAATTTATTAAAAGTGCTGTAATTTTTATTAATAATTTCATAAATAAAAGGAATATGGAAAACAACTTTTTTGTTCTTAACTTCTTTATTTGTAAATTTATTTGTAAATCTAATAAAATTTAACAAAGGTTTTTTAAGCATTTCGTTAAGTGGTTTATAATTAACAGAACTATAACTTAAATCGAAATTAAAAATTGAAATATAATTTTTGATGAAATTAAAATTATTCTCTAAAAATTCTTCATATAAAAAAACATGAATATTATTAGTCCCAAACAAATCTTGGTACAACTGAATTATTTTATGGTATTCCATGTATTCCAAAGGAATAGAAAACTCTGAATTTATCATACTATTAAATAATTCGAGTGGCTTTTGAGTACCTCCTTTTCTAATGTAATAAACATAAGATGAAGCAAGAAATTCTATTTGATTTCTTATAAATATAATAATTTGAGCATTTGGAAAAAGAATTTTTAAATGTTCTGCAATTTGTTGTCTATATATTCCATTATTCCAGTTGTATTTAATAACACCACAAAATTCGGGGTCCGAAATAATTAGTTTATTGTGTTTTGATAGTTTTTCAGATATTTTTAAATAATTGTTAGAAATTAATTCGCTTATAATTGTTTCGGGAGGTACAAAGTAAAAATCTTTAATTTTTGGATAAAAATTATTAGCGAACCATGTAGTTCCTGTTTTAGGATATCCAATATGTATTATAACTTTATTTTCCAATTTTATATATTGTTTAATGTTAACTTGCCAGCTTGTTTGGTAAAATTTATTATTTTCTCAATGTTACGAATATTAAACTCGTCAATAAGTCTATTTATAGGGAATCCAATAAAGTATCGTAAAGCATTGTTATAAATTTCAATATTGTTTATTTCGTGCTCACATGATTTTATTGAATTTTCAAAAAATAAGGCAAATTCCTGTTTCTTTACTTCTTTAAATGAGTTATTTATTTTCAAATATTCATTTACCTGCATGATTAAAATATCTAATAATATTTTTGTGTCGTAGTTGTTTAAATCGGGATATTTTTCTTCTATTTTAATTGCATCATTTTGCCATTTAGCTATTTGTTCAATTAGATTATTATAACTTTTGTTATTCCCTTTTTGAATTTGTGTTTTATTTTCGAATTGAAATGAGCTTAAATAATTTAAAATTTCACTTAATTTTTGTGAACTTAAATTCCACAAAGAACTGTATGGAGGAAAAATTACAGAATTAAAAAACAAACTAATATTTTGCTCATTAATAAAATTGAATATTTCGGGTAATTCTTTCCAGTTTTGTTGCAATGGGCAAATTCTTACCGACAAAAATGTATTATTTTGTAGTGCATATTGTTTGTAATATTCAAAATTTGAGATTAAATTTTCAAAATTTCCATTTTTTCTAATAAACTCGTAGTTCTCTTTGTTTACAGAATCTAATGAAAGAGTGATGTTGAATTTTAATTTTTCAAGAATATTTTTTGCTCTGTTGTTTAATGTTGAACCATTGGTAGTTACCGAAATAACAACATTTGGATTTATTTCATAAATTTTTTCCCAAATATTATAATATTGATTAATAACAAATGATTCGCCTCCGCTAAATGAAGCTTCGTGCAAATGAGGTATAAAGGGTTCAAGCTGTTTTATGAAACTATCGTCGTAAGGATTAGTATATGGATGTTTCAACTCTCTATTCTGTCTTACAGTTATTGAATACTCGCCATTGCACATTATACATTCTAAATTGCAAATGTTGCTTATTTGAAAATCCATTGAAACAGGATACTTCGATTTTTTTAACGAAAGATAATCGTATCTCCATGCTCCAGCGGAATAAAAATCACTTGATTTAATATGTTTTTCACATTCTTCGCATCCATAAGTAAGGTCATTATTTATAATATGTTCGCGTAGTTTTTTTAATTTTTCTCCAAACCAAATATCGCTTATGTTATCTTCGGGATAATGCCCTAATAGATATTGTTTGTTGTGCCAGCATGCCATAATATCTCCGGCAAGAAAAAATGTTAATGATTTAAAAGGAGCATAACACAAATGTTTTCTTGACTTTAAATTTCTGGTTTTATTGTATTCTTTAACAATTTTTTTGTCAATAGAATTATATTTATTTTTATTAGGCAATATGGATTTCCAGAATTTCATTCTTTTGCAATTTTGCAATTTATAATTAATAAACAATATGAAGAATTGTGTCTGGCATTTTTATAAATTACGCGCCAAAGTTATTCGTTTTCAATGAATAATAATAATTAAAAATTAATTTCTCGATTTGAATGTTGATACTGAATTTAGATAATTTTTATCAAATTGCAAACCTACTATTTTCTTAAAAAGTATGGCTTCTATGGGAAACTTCATGAAGTTTAATTTAATTCTTAATAAAATAACAGGATACAAAACCATGTTTAAAATAAAAATGAATAACCTTGATCTTAATGGAAATTTCATAAAAAAGAAAGGATTGGCAAAGGGAAGGTAAAAATTAATGAAATTATCAAGTTGAGAATGGTAATTACTCTTATACCAAGGTGCTGTAAATTTTTTTGCAAAAAAATCAACTAATTCATTAGTAGAATCAGGATATTTAAAACCCCTTTCGACACAAAGTTCAAATAGTTCTGTTTTTGGAATAGGCTTAAATAAATTAATATTTACATCTAAATTACGGTCAATAAGCTTTGCTTTTCCTATTAAATCCAATGTCATTTTAAAATCTTTATCGGGGTTTAGAGGAAAACAAACCATTGTAAAATACCTTATGTGAATGTGATGTTTTTTTAACTTTTTTACTATTTCTAAATTGTTTTTCACATAAGTTTTTTTGTTAATTAAATCAAGTACTTCCTGGTCGCCTGATTCTGCACCAATTTTAATTTTTTTACAGCCCGATTGGCGTATAATTTCAATCTCTTCGTCGGAGTATATTTTTAAAAATGCATTAGGATGCGCATTTGCTTCCCAACTAATATTTAAATCCGATTCAATTAATACATAACATAATTCAAGAATGAATTTTTTATTGGCAAAAAAATTATCATCGCTGAAAGAAACGTAGGATATGCTGAACTTAGATTTAAAGTTTTTTAAATCAGTAATTATTTCACTAACCTCTTTTGCAAACCACTTTCTGCCAAAAATATATACTAAATTGCAAAATGCACAATTATTCGGACAACCTAAAGTAGCTATATAATCTATTCCTCTGTTTCCGATTTCAACTATTCCATTATAGTTTATAAGTGCGTTTATATCAATTAAGTCGAAATTGATTTTCGGAAATTCAATAGGGTTAGTGAGTTTTGAAACAAAGTTTATTTTTAATTCATTATTTATTTTATAACCAATTCCATTAATATCTGCAACACTTTCTTGTTTTAACAAATGTTCAGTAAACATAAGTAATGGAATTTCGCCTTGCCCAATACATATATAATCTACGTAATCTTCTTTTAGAATCATTTCTGGGAATACAGTAGAAAACCAACCTCCCCAAACAATTGGAGATGAGGAAAGGGATTTTACTTTTTTCGAGAATTTTATTGCACCTGTTATTTGGTATCCAACCATTGAACTAACTCCGGCAAATAATAGACTTTCAGCATTTTCTTCGATAATTTTTTCATAATCTTTATTTAATCTTTCATCAATCAATATGATTTTAATATCAAGATGCCGAATCATTCTTTCCAGATAAAGCAATGCATAGGGAATATTTGAAGCAACATTCTGGGATTCGAGAAGGGGGAAGAATAATATTACTGTTTTTCTCATGTGTTTATAATCTTATATGTGTCTGATATTAAATTGTTTAAATTCTATAATTTTTCGCCACAGATTACGCAGATTACACAGAAAAATTAATTTGTGCAATTTGTGGCATATTATCTTATATAATCATTCCCTTCCCGCTCAATCGGGATAATCTTTTTTAGTTTCCGATAAATCGAAGCAGGCAGTGAATGTTTCATCAGCATTTATAAGCGTTTTTAATTTCATGTTATTTAGAGTTTGTCCATAATGTCCGATTTACTCACATTTAAAGGTGTTCCCTGCAAGCGAGACAAACTGTGAGATCGCTTCGCTAAGTTCTGGTTCAAACACTAACTTTGTGGACATTCGCTATTTAGTGTCTGTCCATAATGTCCGATTTTTGCGTTATTCTCGTATTAAAAAACAGTCATTTACATAAGTAAACTCCTGATTTTTTAATACTTCGAATGCCTTGAACTCGAACATTATGAATCAGACACTGACTTTATAGACAGACACTATTTAATGTCCACAAAGTTATAATAATTTAGAATAATCATTTAAGTTTTTTCAAAATAAGCAAGGCAATTACCTGATAATTTGTGAAATTAAAACAATTAACCCAGTTCTAAAAATTAGGTAGAACTCACATTATTTATTGACATTTACTAAATTCAAGGCATATCATTTTTCATTAAAATAATAAGAATAACCAATTATACTGATTTTTACGATTGTTTTTTTTAGTTTTTATTTTATATTTGCCAAATATTATGACAAAAACGATAATCCATATTGGTTATCCAAAAACAGCAACCACATGGTTAATTAGCCACTTTTACCCTAAAGTTAATAACGCAACAGTGATTTATTATGATGATATTTCATTTGACATTACAGAAGGGAATGAGCATTTTAATATTAATTCTGATAAACTGCAAAATACAAAAGAATTACAAATTATTGCTACGCATATTTTTACAGGTCTTGTAAATGGTAATTGGAATAATGGGCAATACAGACCTTTTTTTATAAAAAACCTGAAAAACCTTTTTCCTGATGCTACCATAATTATTTTTATCAGAAATCAACTTGATTTTATTCCATCACTTTATTCAAGTTACCTGAAACGCGGTTGCACATTTAAAATTGATAAACTTTTCAACTCTGATGTTACAACAAATAGCAACACGATTAACTTTGAGTTTTTAAACTATTTCAAGCTAATCAATCTTTATCAGGAGTATTTTGGAAAAAATAATGTCCACGTTTTTGTGTATGAAGAATTTCTGGAAAACAACAGGTTATTTTTGCAAAATTATATCAAGCGTTTCGGTCTTGATATTGATATTAACGAATTGTCCTTTACAAAATCAAACGAAAAACTTCGTTTGGGATTAGCATTTTTAGTAAGGCATACTAATATGCTTATTGCTACTGGACCAAAACCAAAAGAAAATATTATAAATTTGCCGTGGATTTATACCTTGATAAATAAACGGATAGATAAAATGAATAAATATTTGGTATGGGGAAATAAGATTAATCGGGATAAATTGCTAGGAGAAAAGCTGGCTTTTGAAATCAGGGAATATTATAAAGAATCGAATAAACAACTGATAGACAATTATGGTTTTGTATCAATTCAAAAATATGGATATCCTCTATAAGCATATAAACTTCAATTTTTCTGTGCATGAATAAAAAAGCTATCATACTGTTTTTCCCTATTGTTAAGGATGTAGGCATTCACCTAGTGTTTCCGGTGGCATTACTACACCTTGAGAGAATGGTCAGGCATTTGGATATTGAAATTATTCTCCTTGATGAACAATTAAACAGAAATTACACCGATATTATTCGTCAAACTCAAGGAAGATTGCTTTTTGCTGGCGTAAGTGCAGTTGTGGGACCTCAAGTTAAGAACGGGGTCAAATTTTCAGAAACTGTAAAATCAATAACCGGAGCACCGATTATTTGGGGAGGATGGTTTGCGACAGCATATCCTAAGCTAGTATTAAACGATGGTTATGCTGATTACGTTTGCATAGGACAGGGAGAACTACCATTCAAAGCTTTTACCGAAAGAATGCTTTCAAGCGAAGATATATCTGATATTCCGGGGATTGGTTATAAAAAAAATGGACAGACATTTGTCAATTCAAATTTAGGGCTTGTTAATCCAAATTCTTTTCCTTTAATTGACAGGACACTTATTGATTTAAATAGTCTGATAGACTTAAATGGAAAAGTTGCACCCGAATTTCGTGTTTTATTTTATACGGCAAGCTATGGTTGCCCGCATAAATGCAATTATTGCAGCAGTGCTCATATTTTTCAGCAGAAGTGGTATGCTAAAAAAAAATCTGAGGTTATTGATGACCTGAAATATTACAAAGAAAAAGCGTCCATATCTCAGGTTATTTTCTGGGACGATAATTTTTTTACAAATAAAAAGTTTTCACTTGAGTTTTGTAATGAATTAATCAGTTCGGGACTATCGCTGACCTGGACTGCCCAATCCCAGGTGCACAATTTTTTAAAAAATTATTCAGATGAAGATATCCAACTTATGTATAAGGCAGGATGCAGAAGATTAATGATTGGTGCCGAATCGGGCGACCAAGAAACGCTTGATATGTTGAATAAAAAAACTCGTGTTGAAGAGAATCTGGAGATGGTTAGATTATGTAAAAAACACAATATTCGAACTCGCCTTCATTTTATGATTTGTTTTCCACCTGACCCGGATAAAGATTTTTGGGCAACGATGAATATAGTAGGGAGGGCAGTTCTGATTGACCGAGCTGTAGAAGTTGGCATTAAGTTCTTTAAACCCATAGCAGGAACGACAATATACCAGTTATGTCTTGATAATGGTTTTGTAGATCCTTTAACGACAAATGAACTTATTGATTCTTTTCCAAATAAAACTGACCCTCCTTGGTATAAAAGGAATTATCGAAAGGAAAGGGATAATTTTGTGAATTTTTATTTTTTATTTGCAAGTCCGTTTTATTTTATGACTTTCCCTTTAAAATATCGTCCGATTATGCTGTTGTTAAGCTTATTCTTGTATCCTATTGTTTTTATCCGGTTTAAACTTAATTGGATGAAGTTCCCGATTGAAGCAAGAATTCTCAGGAAAATTATCCCTTCAGCAAAAGAGATAACATTTTTAGATACGAAATCTTTCAATAAAGCAAAGTATTCAAAGATAGTAGCAGAGGATTAAACTTGTGAGTGGTTCAAAAAATAAATAAGTGGCTGGAAATTTATTAATCAACAAATCGGGTGATGAATTAAAAGGTTGTAATAGTTGTTTAGTTTAGTAATCTTGATGTGATATAAAAAAGTTATACTTGCAGGCAGATGAATAAAAAAGCTATCATACTATTTTACCCATCGTCCACTTCAGCAGGGGATGATACTAATTATCCTTGGCCTTTGGTTTATCTTGAAAGAATGGTCAGGCATCTGGATATTGAGGTTATTCTTATTGATGAGCGATTAAATAAGGATTACATTGATATTATTCGAAAAATCAATAGAAGGCTACTTTTTGCAGGAGTGAGTTCAATAACAGGACACCAGATTGTAGGGGGGCTCAAGTTTTCGGAAGCTGTAAAATCAATTACCGGAGCTCCTGTAATTTGGGGAGGTTGGTTTCCTACCGTTTTTCCAGAAATGATTTTAAACGATGGTTATGCTGATTATGTTTGCGTGGGACAAGGCGAAGTTCCTTTTAGAACTTTTACTGAAAGAATGCTTGCAAAAGAAGATGTTTCGAATATAGCAGGACTCGGGCAAAAAAAAGATGGAGTTATTATTATTAATCCTCATTCAAAACTTATCAATCCGGATAATTTTCCTCGTATTAATATTTCATTAATTGATGTAAACCGACTAATAGATTTAAATGGGATAGTTGAACAAAGGTATCGCGATACAGATTATTTGGCTTCAACAGGGTGTCCACATAGTTGCACTTTTTGTAACATGACCTTATACATTGGAGGACATTGGTTTCCTAAAAAAGTAAATGAAGTTATCGAAGATCTTAAATATCTGAAGGGAAAAGCTTCGCTAACTCATATCCAGTTCTGGGATGATAATTTTTTCGCAAGTAAGAAATTTGTTTTAGAATTCTGCGATGAAAAAATCCAGTCAGGGCTTGAACTTACTTGGGAGGCTGAGACGCATGTTGGCTTTTTTTTAAAAACCTATTCGGATGATGATATTCTATTAATGTATAAATCGGGTTGCAGAAGAATAAAAGTCGGAGCCGAATCGGGTGATCAGGATGTTCTTGATTTAGTTAATAAAAAAACACAGGTTAAAGACAACCTAAATATTGTAAAACTGCTAAAAAAGCATAATATTCAAGTAAAATATCTTACAATGCTTTGTTTTCCCAATAATCCCGACAGAGATTTCTGGCGAACGTTGAATATGATTGGAAAAGGACTACTCATAGATCGAAGTCTTGCGATAATCATAACATTTTATAAGCCTATACCCAAAACAGCTCTGTATAAATTGTGCGTTGAAAAAGGTTATGTTTGCTCTTCAACAACAGCTGAGCTTGTAACTACTTTATCCGATAAAGCTTTTGCTCCATGGTATAAAAGAGACTATCATAAGGCACTGGACAATTTCCTGAATTTTTATTTTTTATTCACTGACCCTTATTATTTCAAGACATTTCCTCTAATAAAGCGACCTATTATGTTTGTATTAAATATGTTCATGTATCCTATCATATATATTAGGTTTAAATTTAATTGGATGAGATTTCCCATTGAAGCCAAACTCTTTAAAAGAGTTGCACAGCCTAGAAAAGAGATTATATTTTTTGATACAATATCTTTTAATAAAAACAGAAAATTAAAATAGCATAATTAAAGAAATAACTTTACACTTTTAATGAATAAAAAAGCAGTTATATTGTTTAATCCGTTGTCAAGTCCAAAGGGCAATAATTTAGACTATCCCTGGAATTTAATTTATCTTGAAAGAATGATCCGACATTTGGATATCGAAATTATTTTAATTGAAGAACGTTTTGATAAAGATTACAATAACATCGTTCAAAATACAAAGGGAAGGCTTTTGTTTGCTGGAGTTAGCGCAATTGCTGGATATCAAATTGTAAGTGGAATAAAGTTTTCGGAAACTGTAAAATCAATTACCGGTGCTCCTGTAATATGGGGAGGTTGGTTCCCGACCGTTTTCCCTGAAATGATATTAAATGACAATTATACTGATTATATTTGTGTTGGTCAGGGTGAGGTGCCTTTCAAAACTTTTACCGAAAGAATGATTTCGAATGAAGATATTTCGGATATACCAGGTATCGGGTATAGAAAAAATGGGAATATTTTCATTAATCCCAATAAAGGGCTTATCAAAACAGATACTTTTCCCCGCATAGATATGACATTGATTGACCCAAACCGTATTATAGATTTAAATGGGAAAGAAAAGCTCGGATCCCGTGGAATTGATTATTTAGCAAGCATTGGGTGCACAAATCATTGTACTTTTTGTAATCTTGCTACGGCTTATGAAGGGAATTGGTTCCCAAAAAGAATACCTGAAATCATTGAGGAGTTGAGATATTTGATAGAAAAAGCCGGTATTTCTTATGTCATTTTCTGCGACAATAATTTTTTTGCTGGTAAGAGGTTTGTGCTGGAATTATGCAATGCGATAATCCAAGCAGGATTTTCGTTTACTTGGGATGCCCAAGCCCATGTGGACTATTTTTTAAGAAATTTTTCAGATGAGGATATCAGGGTTATTTATAAAGCAGGTTGCAGAAGATTAAAATTTGGTGCTGAATCGGGCGATCAGGAAGTTATTGACCTTGTTAATAAAAAATTAAAGGTCGAAGACAATTTAAAAATAGTAAAAGTCTGCAAAAAGCATAATATCCGCATCCGGCTTCATACCATGCTTTGTTTTCCCCTTAATCCTGAAAAGGATTTTTGGTTAACTTTAAATATGATTGGGAAAGCAATACTTATTGACCACAAAGCTGAGATAGACATTGCATTCTATAAACCTTTTCCAAAATCACCTTTGTTTGATATGAGTACTGAAAAAGGTTTTATTTCTCCTATTACAACAAATGAACTTATCGCTTATATTTATAATAAAACTGATGCCCCGTGGTACAATAAGGATTTTTATAAAGAATTGAGAAATTTTGTTTTTTTTTACTTTCTGTATGCAAATCCTTATTATTTTAAAACTTTTCCTTTAAAATTGCGACCATTTGCCTTTTTATTGAATATTTTAATGTATCCTATCATTTATTTTAGGTTTAAATTAAATTTGATAAAGTTTCCAATTGAAGCAAAATTATTTCGAAAAATATTACAGTCAAAAAAAGAACAACCTTTTTTCTTTTCGATATCTATTAATAAAACAAGATATTTAAGGGAACATGCGTGAGAGAATGAATTACCGAATATCATGGTTATATTTGTAAAGAAACATTATTATTAGCTAAATTTTTAATGAACAAAAAAGTTGTCATATTATTTTTTCCTTTATCTGAATCAGGCGGTGGAAGACAGATAGAAAAACAAAAAGCCATGATTTCGAATATTCCATGGGCACTTCTCAGTCTTGAGCGAATGATACGCCATCTTGATATTAATGTAATTATTATTGATGAAAGATTTGAAGATAATTATGCAGATATAATAACAAATTACAAAGATAACCTGCTCTTTGTTGGAGTAAGCTCATTGTTAGGACGACAGATTGAAGGCGGAATAAAATTCACTAAATCTTTAAAACAAATTACAAATGCGCCTGTAATATGGGGAGGCTGGTTTCCTACTGTTTTCCCGGAAGTATTGCTAAAAGACGGTTATGCAGATTATGTGTGTATGGGACAGGGTGAGATTCCATTCAAAACATTTACCGAAAGAATACTTGCAGGCGAAGATATTGAGGATATTGCAGGATTAGGATACAAAAAAAATGGGAATGTTGTTATCAATAAGAATGATAAACTTGTTAATCCTGAAATATTTCCAAAAGTAAACATTGATTTAATTGATATTAACAGACTTATTGATATTAATAAAATAATTCCTGATGGTCAGAGGGGTGTTGATTATATTGCTACTTATGGTTGCAGTAATAGTTGTGGTTTTTGTAGTGTGGTGCAGGTTTTTGGTAGTAAATGGTATGCGAAAAAAATACCGGATATAATTAATGATTTGAAATACTTTAAAGAACGAGCTAATATTTCGCACGTAACTTTCTGGGATGAAAATATTTTCGCAAATAAAAAATTTGTTCTTGAATTCTGTCACGAAATGATTAATTCCGAACTTTCACTTACCTGGGGAGGGTTTGCACATATTGGTTATTTTCTGAAAAAGTACACAGACGATGACATTAGGCTTATTTATAGAGCTGGATGCCGAGATATAAGATTGGGAGCCGAATCTGGCGATCAGAAAACGCTTGACATGATAAATAAAAAAATTAAAGTTAAAAATACATTAGAAGTTGTAAAATTACTTAAGAAACATAAAATAATTGCACGTATATTTTTAATGAGTTGTTTCCCGCTTAACCCAGATAATGATTTCTGGAAATCGCTGAATTTGATGGGCAAAGCATTACTAATTAATCCGAAATTATATATTAAAATACGTTTTTTTGTGCCCATACCAAAAACAGCTCTTTATCAGAAAAGTATAGAAAAAGGTTTTACACCACCATCAACAACAAAGGAAATTGTTGAATTCTTCAATCATAGTTTCACATTTGATTATATTGCACCATGGACAAAACCGCATTATCAAAGAGTTATGAATGATTATGTTAAATTTTATTTTTTATTTACCGATTTGTCTTTCTTTAAGAGTTTTCCTCTTAAATATCGTTTCTTGGGATTTATTCTGAATATATTGCTATATCCTGCAATTTGTTTTCGCATCAAATTTAATTTTATGAAATTTCCATTTGAAGCAAGAATTTTTGGCAAACTATTTCCTTACGAGGATTACCATAAATTAAGTGTAAAATCATATATGGTTTGCTAATCACATAGTCCTATGCAGAATTTTCTTTATATTTTTGTTGCAGTCCATTAGTGTTGTTCATAGCTACTGAAATTATATTCTGGTGAAATTCAAATGCTTGACTCAACAGGCAGATATCTGATATAAGATATTTTATCAATGAAAACCTGTAAGTATATATAAATAGTCTTTAGAATCTGTTTAAAAACAATGCAGATTAATAAAGACGGTACTTTATTTATATTAATTTTGCACAATTAAAAATATTGAAGAAAAATTGTTGTAATATGAGTATCTTTCTTAAAATTTCGGAATTTTTTCAGAATTCAAAATATACCAATGAACATCTGAAAGGAAACAACAAGTCGTATCAAAAATTTATTATACTTACATACAGGCGTACAGGTGCTAATTATTTTCTGGATCTGTTACGATCGCATTCAGCTATTGTTGCATATGCAACATTGTTTGAAAATGGTAAATTAGGATTTGTATATCCGGGATATCCAAACCCGCGAAGCAAGCAAACATTAGAATATAGAGATAAATATCCGCGCGAGTTTCTAAAAAAAAGAATATTCCGGAATTTTAACGAAAATATTAAGGCAGTTGGTTTTAAAATGGTTTACAAAACCGGACACCCACAAATTCTTGAATATATAAGAACATTGCCTGAAGTGAAGATTATTCACTTACAAAGAAGAAATATCCTAAGGATACACTTATCTGATATGATTGCTGAAAATACAAAAATATGGGGTGCTGTTAGTAAAGAGAATAAAGAATTGGTTATTGACAATAATGCCGAGTTTCATTCAAAAGTTGTTGAAAAAAAGAGCGATTCTATTCTTCCTGATAATTATAAGATAGAGTTGAAATATGAAGATTGCCTTAAAGAGTTTATTAAGATTAGCGGTTTTGTTGAAAAGTATCAGAATTATTTTGCACCCGGCCAGATGCTAAATCTTTATTACGAGGACCTTGTATCGAATTCCGTTGAAGAACAAAAAAAAGTATTAGATTTTCTAGGTGTTGACTATTGTAAGTTGACAAGCCGGTTAATCAAAATAAATAACAAGAAACTTTCTGATGTAATTTCAAATTACTGGGAACTTAAAGAGCGTTTTGTCGGAACAGAGTGGGCTGTATTTTTTGAAGACTAAGATAAAACATTAATCTATTTGATTGAAATTAAATTCAATCATTGGTTTAACGGGTGTAAAAAAAGTAAAGTCATTTGCTATTTTATTTTTGTCAACTGTTTTAAAAATCAATAACTCGTGTATGGTATATACTTGTTGATATTGCTCATCATATAGCACAACTCCCAGTTTAAAAATACCCTCATTAAAAATATTAGGTGGAATAATCCAGTTTAATTGATAACTGCCATTTTTGTTAATATTTGCTTTATTTGTCATAAAAACAAAGTTCCCAAAAATTCTGTTATTCATAAAATCCCTTACACCAAAAGCCATGTCTGCTTTTCCGCCGAGGTATTTTACTTTGATAGATACATGGATCTCTTTGTCAATAGGAAAATCATTTTGTTCTAAATCTATTGAATTTAAAGAGCTAATAGAAGCTGAAATAAGTCTAAACGAAGAAGATTGTACCTGAAGGTTTGATTCCTCAAAATCTATGGAAGTCTTTAGGTTTTTTACTTGTTCATCATACAACAGGTTCATATTATTATTTCTAAATTTATTTCTTCTCGCATCTCCTTTTAATGCCCTGTCCTGTATTAGGACTTGTTGATATTTATTAATAATACTTGTTGATGTTCCGGAATCTATTATACGCCCTTCATGCAATAATAACATTCTGTCGCAATAATTGGAAATTTCATTTATATCATGACTCACAATTACTATGGTTCGTTTTGAGTTTTTTAAGTCAATGATTTTATTTACACACTTGCTCTTGAAATTAATATCTCCTACAGCAAGCGTTTCATCTAATAAAATAATATCCGTTTCGAGAAATGCAATTACAGAAAATCCTAAACGCATTAACATACCCGATGAATAATGTTTTATTGGATTGTCGATAAACGCTCTTATCTCGCTAAATTCAACTATTTCATCAAACTTTTCTTCAATTTGTTTTTTTGTAAATCCAAGAATTTTTCCATAAAGTAAAATATTATCCCTTCCTGAAAGTTCGGGGTGAAAGCCAACTCCAAGCTCCAGTATTGCTGCTAATTGCCCGGCAATTTCAATTTTCCCGGTTGTAGGTCTTATAATATCGCTAAGGATTTTAAGTAAAGTGCTTTTGCCAGCCCCATTCATACCAATAATACCAACCGATTCTCCTTCATATATTTCAAATGAAACATCTTTCAATGCCCAAAACTCTTTGTACTTTGCAGTAAAACACTTATGTATTGTCTTGTTTAAAAAAGAACCTTCTGTTGGAAATATTTTTTCTTTCCTGACATCAAACTTCTTTGAAATATTTGTGGCTTTTATTGAGATATTTGGCATAATTTCTTAAAAATTAATACTTATAGTTGTTCTGCCATTCTATATTCGACTTTTTTAAAGTACCAGACAGACAAGAAAAAAAACAAAAACATAATTAAAAAGCTCGGAATATACCATAGTGAAAAAGTTTCGTTTCCTGTAATACACCACCTAAAACCTTGAACAATTCCAGCAATCGGATTAAAATATAAAAGATAATTTATGTTTTGCGGGATAATAGTAACATGGTAAAAAACAGGAGTCACCATCATAGTGAGTCCGACAAAATATGGTACAACATGTATAAAATCTCTTCGCTTGAACGAAAGGGCACTCAACCAAATTCCTATGGTAAGCCCGGCAACCATATTTAAAATTAAGAATACCGGAAAAAAAAGAATTTTGTAAGAAGGAGTTATTTTGTATATTACCATAAGGACTACAAGTACAAGCAACCATATAAAGAACTCCATTAACGCACTGATTGCCTTTGAAACAGGGATTATTAACTTAGGGAAATAAACTTTCTTTATAATTTGTTGCGACTCTATCAAAGAAGTGCCAGAAATAACTACAAGAATAGAAAAATAATACCATGAAATCAATCCTATAAAAACAAAAACAGGGTATGGTGTTCCATCTGAACCTAGATGTAATAATTTGCCAAAAAATAACGAAAAAATTAATAAGCTAATAACAGGCTGCAAAATACTTAAAAAAAGACCAAGTCTGGTTTGTGCATATTTTACCTTCAGGTCTTTTTTTACTAATGCCCATATTAATTCTTTGTAATGTAAACATTTTCTAACATACTCCAAAAGATTTATGTTAGATGTAATGGTGGTTATCGCTTTTTTATCTTTGTTTATAATCTCCACAAAAAAATAATTCTAAATTTTAGATATAATTATAACTGTATTTAGAGGGGTTCTAAAAATTAGATTTTTCGAGGCTTGCGAATTTTTCAAAGCCGGAGTTTACTATTGTAAATGAGGATTTTGAAAAATGAGTATAACAAAGAAAAAGCAATTTTTAGAACTCTCGTTTAGACAAAAGTAATTGTTTTTAATTATATTCAAGCTATATTTTGCAAAACCCTCAAGGTTTAACCAAGCATGAGCTGTTGCATAATCTTGAGGATTTTATCCAATAATTAGTGTCTGTCCATAATGTCCGATTTTTTCGTTATGCTTGTTTTGAAAACAGTCATTTACTACAGTAAACTCCTTGGTTTTCAAAACTTCGCATGCCTCAAACTCGAACATTATGAATCAGACACTGAGTTTATAAACAGACAATAATTAAAGAGCTTAAAATTCTTTAGAAGGTTTAGTCAAAACATAATATAAAAACTCTTTATCGGCATGTTCAAAATCGAAAAAAACTAAAACCAATGGAATATGTTTAATTAAAAAAAATATTTTTTTATAATTATGGTTTTCTGGGAGTTCATTCAATACACTTTCTATTTTCTTCATAACCTCGTTAACATATTTCTCTTTTTTACCTTGATAGAGGCAGTTTAAATAGCTATTTAATTGCTTCAATAACTGCTCCTTATCATTTATTTCAATATTTTCAATACATTTATCATTACCGGATAATTCTTTTGTAAGTATATCAATCCGCTTGTTGTTATAATAAAAGTATTGTTGCCGTAAATTCTTTATTACAGAAGATGAATCTGGCAAAGTAATAAAACTTGTTTGAAGATTATTAATATTTTTCCCTGAAAATGTTATAGTGTTTTCTTCTTTTATTTCAGAGAAAATAGGGTTTATAAAATATATAATCTCTAATGTATCTGTTAAATTTTTAACAAGCATTTCGGGAATGAATTGTTCGTGATTAGCAATCAACGTTTTTAGTTCGGAGCTTCCGATATCATAATCTTTGTTATTAATATTAACAAAACCACTTCCACGGATGTCTGCTATTATCAAATAATTTTTAATTATTCCTTTCCACGAAGGGGGTATTATTAGTTTATAATTTGCAAAATATCTTAGGGGCTTTTCTTCGTATGAAGAAACTTTTTTAATGAAAACACCGGGGAATAAAATTATAGAGTGTGGCGGTAATTGTATAAGGAAAGAGTCTATTATTTCAATTTTAGGAATATTTTCATCAGTCATTAATATGTTGTCTTCAGGAGTTTTATAAGGGTTATTTTTCCTATACCTCATGGAATATGCCCAGTCTTCTGAAATATATTTTTTCGGATTTGTTATTATTTCCGGATTTTTTACCAATTCTTCCACACCTGCAATTTCATTATTTTCATTTAGATAATAACCCCGGTAGGTTGGGTCAAGCATTTGCCATTTGTTATTATATAACACCTCAGGAACATTATGAGTTGGGAAATGCCAAATTCTTGATTTATATCCAAGCATATTCCATATTTTATAAAGAACATTTGCTTGCCTTCCGCAATCATATGATCCAACTGAATTGAAATAAAGCATTAATGTTGTTGACGAATAATCTTTTATCAATGGTGGAGTCTCGGAAAAATTTTTGCACATAAATTGCCATGCAAAAAAGAATAAGCTATCCTTATTTGAGCTTGATAAATTCCTTATTTCATTTGCTATATCATTGTCCGTTGTATAGAATTTATTGTTTAACTTCATGGAAAATGTAGCATTGGTATCAGAAGAATTAGTGATAGATATACATGAATTTTCGGGTTGCTGAACTTTTAATGTTTTCATTATTATTGAAGGTTTTGTTAATTTCTGTGAAAACAGTTGGTTTGAAAAGGCCAGAACAATAAAAGAAAATAATAAAAGTTTTTTAAAAAATTTCATAATATTATACATTTTAAGCAAAAGTAAAGAACTTTTATGAAATTGTCAAGTTCTAATTTAAATTATCAACTTTCAGTGAAGCAAATAGTGTCAATAAGTCCGTTACAACATATCAGGGTACAAATACATGTTTGCTGTTTGAAATAAAAATTACGTTTTAAAAGAAAATAAAATATTCGTAACAATGAGTAAATATCCTTTAGAATCAGTTTAAATCAAAGTGAATAAAAAAACAGGTACGTGATTAATACTATATTTTCACGTTAAAAAAACTTTTGGAGATAATATATTGATATGTGAGTATCCTTCTTGAAATTTCGAAACTTTTTCAAATTTCAAAATATACTAATGAACATCTGAAAGAGAACAATTAGTAGTACCGGAAATTTATTTTTCATTTATTTTCTCTTCACCAAGCAGTGCATGATATTGCTTCCAGAAATCATCCGTTTCTTCTGAAAGTTTTTTATACATTTTGTCGAAAGATACTGCCTGCTTTACATATTCATCACCATGTTTAAGGTACAAAAAATCATTTATACGATATAACTGCCTTAACAGTATTGCTTGGTTTGCAAAAACCTGTTCTATAAGTTCCCTGTCTGACAATGTCGAAATCTTTTTCATTTGAATAGATTTATTTCGGTTTGAAATTTTGAAAATATTTTTTAAGAAATCAGCCATTAATACTAAAGTTTTTATTTTAATAATTTAAACTTAATGTGAAAACAATAAAATATAAATAGTGTCTGTCTATAAACTCAGTGTTTGATTCAGAATGTTCGAGTTCAAGGCATTCGAAATTTTTAAATATCAGGAGTTTACTGTAGTAAATGACTGATTTTAAAAATGAGAATAACGTAGAAATCGGACATTATGGACAAACACTAAATAATTAAAAACAAAAATATATTTTTTATAGGTATAATAGACATAAATAATGCTTTTTTTTAGCAAAATTTTTCAAGTGGACAAAAGTAATGACATTTTTTATTAATTTGTCAAATCAAAATTTGCATTTGTGACTTGAATTTGACTTTTTTTTAGTATATTTGCAAACCCCATTAATAAACAAAATTTTTTAAATGAAAAAACTACTAAATTTTTACATTCGTTTCGTTCAGAAAATACTTATTACTATATTGCTGACAATTTTGTATTTTATTGCATTTAGTATTACAAAACTATTGTTAACTTTAGTTCCCAATAAGCATTTCAGACTCTTTAAAAATTGTGATTCATATTGGCTCACTGCTGAAGATTATTCTGCAAATAAATCATCGGCATTAGAACAATCATAGAAATCCCAAATATTACTCTATGAAAAAAATAAGATTCATATTAAAGGAAATGATGCTGATGATAAAAAAGCACAAATTTCGCATTATTGCTCCTATTCTTATAATTCTGGCAGTACTTGCATTTTTGGTTTATTATATTGGTCCTGCTGTTATAGTTTCATTTATATATGCCGGCATATAACATGAATATTTACCTCGATAATAATGCTACAACCAAAACAGATTCAAGAGTAACTGAAATCATGACTCAATATGTTGAGTCAATTTATGGAAATGCATCCTCTATTCATAGAATTGGTATAAAAGCTTCATCAGGAATTGAAAACGCCAGAAATATAATTGCTTCTAATATCAATGCTTTTCCTGAAGAAATATACTTTACTTCAGGAGGTACTGAATCTAATAATTGGGCGTTGAAGGGAATTTACAATGCAAATAAAGACAAAGGAAATCATATAATTGTTTCTTCTATTGAGCATCCGAGCATTTTGGAAACAACAAAATGGCTTGCCAAGAATAAAGCTAAAATTACTTATCTGCCAGTCGATAAAATGGGATTTGTTAAAATAGAAGATGTTCGCAAAGCAATTTCTAAAAAAAACAATTTTAGTAAGCGTAATGCATTGTAATAATGAAGTAGGAACAATAGAACCAATTGAAGAAATTGGCGAATTATGCAGAAAAAATAATTTAATTTTTCATTCAGATGCTTGCCAGAGTTTTACTAAAATCAAAATTGATGTAATAAAACAAAACATAAATTTATTGTCATTAAATGCTCATAAAATACATGGTCCTAAGGGCATAGGTGTTTTGTTCATTAAAAAAGGAACTCCGATTGAACCGTTTATGCATGGTGGTGGACATGAAAATGGACAACGTGCAGGAACATATAACTCACCTGCTATTGTCGGCTTTGGAAAAGCTGTTGAAATTGCTAAAGAGCAAGAGAACACAAATATTAAGAATATGAGGGACTATTTTATTTCTGAAATTAATAAAAGATTAAGTTGTTATACACTGCATGGCACAGTTGGTAACCAGCGAATTTGTAACAATATAAATATAAGTTTTGATAACATTCCCGGAAAAAGTTTATTTACTGAACTTAATAAAAGGGGCATTTATATTTCTACAGGTTCTGCTTGTTCCTCCAATAATCTTGAACCCAGTTATGTACATACTGCAATGGGAATTTGTGAAAAAGTAGCTCATGAAGCAATCAGAATAAGCTTGAGCAAATGGACTACTTTAGAAGAAATTGATACAACAGTTAACAATGTTTGCAATATAGTAAACTCTATTAGAAAATAATTTTATGAAATTAATTACTGCAAATGAAGTTCTTAATTTAAAAGGAGTACCATGTCCTCAAAACTCTGCAAAAGCTTTATTAAAACTTGCAAGCATGGATTTTAATGAAATCCTTGAAATAATTATAGATGACGGCGAACCTAAAGAAAATGTTCCTTCATCAATTGAATCGGATGAGAATTACAAAGTAATAACTTTAAAAAAATATGAAGATAATTCCTGGCATTTATTAGTAAAAGTAATTCAATAATTATATACATTATGGATGAACAAACACTTTGTAATAAATGTATAATGCCTGAACATAAACCTGATATCTTTTTTAATGAATCAGGAGTCTGTAATATATGCGTTAATTATGAAAACATGAAGAAGTTTGATAATATTAAACCTTTAGAAACAGATTTTTTAAAAATAATAAACAAATACAAAGGAAAATTCAAATACGACTGTTTAGTAATGTGCAGTGGGGGAAAAGACAGCACTTCATCTTTGTACTATATGAAAAAAAGATACAAATTAAATCCTTTGGCATTTACTTTTGATCATGGATTTGAAACCGAAGAAGCCCTTGATAATATTAAGAATGCAGTAGATATTCTTGATGTTGATTTTTTATTTTTTAAATCAACATTTATGAAAGATATGTTTTCAAAAATTCTTAGTTCCGAATCAAAAGCAGTAATATGTCATCCATGTTCTATCTGGTATATGGATTTAGCCTTTGATATTGCTGCACGATATGATATTCCACTGATTGTTGCCGGTTGGACCAAAGGACAATCCACTAAACAGGAAGTGATGTCAAAATGTGGATGCAATATACATGCACCGGAATTTAAAGATATGGCACAAGCTACTAAAAATTTTATGGAGGAGGAACTGAATAATATGCCTAAATACAAAGACTTTCCCAGAAGTATGGAAGAAGTTTTGAAAAGAGCCAATAAAAAACACAAAGCTATAGTTGTTTCTCCACACTGGTTTCTTCCTTTTGGAGCGGAAATTTATATAGATATAATTAAGAAAGAGTTAAATTGGAAAGCACCAAAAATAAGTTATCCAAAGGGTTCGACCAATTGTTTGTTAAATTTCATCTCTGTTTTTAATTCAATAAAGCATTTTGGTTATACTCATTATCATGTAGAAGCAAGCAAGCTTATCCGCGAAGGGTATCTTACACGTGAGGATGCGTTAAATCAGCTTAAAATTGATTTTGATAAAAACCTGCTGAACAGTGTTGCTGAAAAATTAAATTATCGCTTCGAATAAATTTGGAATGAATATACTTGGTATCTCTTGTTATTATCATGATTCTGCTGCTTGCTTATTAAAAGACGGAGAAATTGTAGCTGCTGTTCAGGAGGAACGCTTCAATCGTATAAAAAATTCTTCTGTTTTTCCGATTAATGCAATAAACTATTGTATTCAGGCAGGAAATATTAGCTTTGACGAAATTGATTATGTTGCTTTTTATGAAAAACCATATCTCAAATTTTCAAGAGTAATATTTGACCACATTAAATCATTTCCATTTTCTTATAGAAATTTTTTGCGAAGTATCCCTCTTTGGTTGCAAGACAGACTTATTTTACCGCTTACACTTAAGAAAGAAATTGGCTTTGAAGGAAAAACAGTTTTTATTAAACATCATTTGGCGCATGCCTCAAGTTCTTTTCTTGTTTCACCATTTAATGAAGCGGCAATAATTATTGCTGATGGGGTTGGTGAATATGCCACTACTTCCTATGGATATGGAAATGGAAATGATATTACAATATTAAAAGAAATTCACTATCCTGATTCTTTAGGATTACTTTATTCTGCAATTACCTCTTATCTGGGGTTTAATGCCAACAGCGAAGAAGGAACTACTATGGCTCTGGCAAGCTTCGGAAAACCTGAGTACATAAAAGAATTTTATAAAATAATTGATGTTAAGGACGATGGAAGTTTTCATATAAATTCAAAATACTTTGGTTATACTAAAGGTAAAACAATGTACAGTAAAAGTTTTATTAAATTATTTGGACCTCCAAGAAAAAAAGGAACTGAATATGAAGAAAGACATAAAAACATAGCTGCTTCACTTCAACTTTTCGTTGAAGAAACGCTTATTAAAATTGCAAATCATTTATATTCTGAAACAAAAATGTCCAACCTTTGTTTAGCTGGTGGTATTTTTCTGAATTGTGTTGCAAACCAAAAAATACTTGAAAAAACTCCATTTGAAAAGGTTTATATTCAACCGGGAGCAGGCGATGCAGGCGGTTCAATTGGTGCCGCTATTAATCTTTATAATTGTATATTAGGAAACCCAAGAAGTTATATTATGGAACATGCATACTTAGGTCCCGAATTTTCTGATGAAGTGATAAAACGCATAGCTTTGACCCAAAACTTAAAATTTACTGAATATAACGAAGATGAACTTCTACAAAAAGCCGCTCAGTTTATCCATAATAATAAAACTGTAGGATGGTTTCAGGGCAGACTGGAATTTGGTCCAAGAGCTTTAGGAAACAGGTCAATTTTAGCAAATGCAACCAATCCTGAAATGGTTAATATTTTAAATGACAGGATTAAACATCGTGAATGCTTTAGACCATTTGCTCCAATAGTTCCGGAAGACAGAGCAAATGATTTTTTTGAAATGAATGGAATGTCACCCTTTATGCTTTTAGCACCAAAAGTAAGAGAACATGCAAGAACAATTTTACCTGCTATAACTCATATTGACGGAACTGCACGTGTTCAGACTGTCAGTAAAAAATATAATTCTCGTTTATACCAATTGTTAATTGAAATTGAAAAACTTTGCGGCGTTCCTGTTGCCATTAATACATCATTTAATTTACATGGAGAGCCAATTGTATGCACTCCGGATGAAGCAATTAATGATTTTTTGAAAAGCCAAATGGATTATCTGTGTATTGGAAATATTCTAATTCAGAAATAAGCTAAACTTGTTTTTAATGAAAAAGAAAAAAATATTTATATATACAATTTCACTTTCTTTCTTAGCTTCGATAATTATTGCATATTGTTTATATCAAAAATCTGCTACTATTTATGAACCCGTAATAGTCAAAATAACAGGAATCACACCTGAAGAAACATACAATATTGACGTAATTGGCATAACTCCACTAAACCGAAAAATAGATTTTCAATATTCAGAAGAAAACGTTTGGGATATTAAATATGCTTTTCTCAAAGCAATTCATTTGTTTATACAAGATACACTTTTACAAAAAGTCAATTCTATAGAGGTTAATATTGCCCAAAACAGTTTCTTAATCTCAGCAAAAGAGTTAAATGTAGTAGGGAATAAAATTGGTAAAAATGAATACTCCCTTCCTTCCCGCATCCATAGTGAAGATTCATTTATAAAAAAGGCGCTTTCACTATTCCATTGGAAAATTGTAAAAACAATATTAAAAATACTCTCGTTTCTTTTAATAATTTTGGTTTTGTCATTCTTCGTCAATAAATTACTGAAGAAAAGAAATATCTCTAATCTTAAAGCAAAAAAGATTTTTATCTGGCTCAAAATCATTGTTTATTCTGTACTATTTACATGCGTATTGTTTTTTGGTTTTTTATTCTTCGCATTTACCCTGAGCACCTACATTACTTCTTTGTTATTCATGATTTTAACCGGATTGTTTTTTTGGCTTTTTATCAAGCTCATTGTTAAGAGATTTAAAAAATCAGGTATTTATTTAAAACGAACAAAAATTGTGATGATTACTATTTTAACAATCTGGTTTTGTATTGAGACTTTTTTAAGATTAGAAGGTATTAATGCCAGTTATAATGAAATACAAAAGTTTTATTATGTCACAGGTTTTCACAAAAGATTAAAAAGCAACAGTAAAAGTCCTGATTTGTTGGTACACCCAAAATACCATAGTTACATTGATAGCAGGAAGGAGTTTTCTTTCGAAATAAAAACGAATAATGAAGGGCTTAGGGATATAGACCATTCAGTTGAAAAGCCCAAAGATGAATTCAGAATAATTTGCATTGGCAATTCATTTACTGAAGGCATAGGCACTCCGCAAGATTCAATATGGCCGAAGCTACTTGAGGACAGGATAAGGTTGGCATCAAAGAAAAAGGTGGCGGTCTTCAATGCCGGCAAAGCAGGTTCCGACCCTTTTTTCGGATATATGTTGTTAAAAAAAAGAATGCTGAAATATAATCCTGATATCGTTCTTGTTGCAATTTCTTCGTCCGATTTTAATTTCTACAGGTTTAGGGGCGGTTTTGAACGTTTTACTTCAGACGGATATCATTTCCGCAAAGAACCGTGGTGGGAAAAGTTTTATGCCGTAAGCTACATTTGCCGCTTTATAACGGATGATATGATGCATTACAAATACTTTCTCACACCCGAAGAATACAAAAATGACAGTATCAAAGCAATGAATGATATTAATAATTGCCTTCATAAGTTTTACAAACTATCTCTTAATTGTAATTTCAAATTTGCCGTTGTTTATTGTGATGATGGTATTTACGAACTTAACCCAATCCTAAATTCACTTAAACAAGAAAAAATAATTCCAGTAATTGACCTTGTTAAATATAACAGAAACAATGCACAATTAACCTGTGAAAGACGAAAAACTTATTACTGGCCATTAGACGGACATTGCAATTCCCGGGGATATTATTTGTTTGCCAAAGGTGTAGAATGGAATTTAATGAATATGGGCATTATTGATTCGTTAAAAATAGAATGATGCGTTTAAAAAATCATTTACTGTTGTTAATTTTTTTTCCATTTTTTAAACCACTTCTCAAAAATAACAATTTTCCATAATCGCCAATAATCGCTCGAATTAAGTGAGTTTTCGATAAATTGTTTATTAATAATGCCATTTTTAACAAGCACAGAATCGAGTAACTCGGATTTATACCAAGCTCTATTTTGGTAATATTTATCAGGTCCGGTAAATCCTTGTTTTTTGCGTTCAATAATTTCTTTTGGAACAAAAGGCTTCAAAATTTCTTGTAAAATAGCTTTTTGTTGTCCTTTTTTAAAGTAAACGTTTTCATTTAAGTTAAACATAAACTCTACTAATTCAAGGTCAAGAAATGGAACCCTTGCTTCTAAAGAGTTTGCCATGCTTGCTCTGTCAACTTTTTGCAAAACTAACTCTGCCATAAAAGTTTTAATGTCTATATATTGGAATGCTTTTAAAGGCGATAATTCTTTTCTGAAGTGTTGTTTGTAAAACCAAAATGAGTTATCGGGTATGTTGTTATGATATTCAGGTGTTAATAATTCTTTTAATTTTTTTTTATTAAACATTCCCATTGCCATTGCATTTGCATAACCCTTTATTCCCGATAATTTGTTTCCATGCAAATAGTTGTAAATGTTTTCTTTGTTAAATAAATTTTTGCAATTCATTAAATTATGATGCCATGTGTAACCGCCAAAAATTTCGTCAGCACCTTCGCCCGAAAGTACAACTTTAACATTTTTTGAAGCAAGCTCACTAACTTTAAATGTTGGTATAGTGCTTATATCGCCATTTGGTTCGTCGTAATTCCAAGCTAAATTATCAAGAAGTTCAAGACTGCTTTCATCTATTATTTCTTTGTGATGTTCAGTGTTAAATTGTTTTGCAATTATTTCGGCATATTTGTCTTCGCTTTTATTCCAATTCTCGAAACCAATTGAAAATGTTTTTTGTTTGTAATTTAATTCATGTTGCATCAAAACTAAAGCTGTTGAATCGTAACCACCGCTTAGGAATGTTCCAATTTCAACATCGCTTAATAAATGTTTTTTAACCGATTTATTAAGTAATTCATGAGCTTTTTCAACAGTATCACTAAAAGATAATTGTACATTGTTACAGTTTAGTTTCCAATATTCACTTATTATTATTTTATTATTAAAATCAATTTGAAGTGAGTGGGCAGGAGGGAGCTTAAAAACATTATGCCAAATAGTTTTTGGACTTGGAACATAGCGGTATGTAAAATAGTCGCAAACAGAAGTCCAATCTATATCTTTTTTAAATTCCGAATCTTCAACAATAGCTTTTAGTTCCGAAACAAAAATAAATTTGTTATTTGTTAAATGATAATAAAATGGTTTAATTCCAAAACGGTCGCGAGCTGCAAAAAGATTTTTTTTTGTTTCATCAAAAATTGTAAAGGCAAACATTCCATTAAGTTTCGATGGTAAATTAGTTTCCCATTCTTCCCAACCATGAATAATAACTTCGCTATCGGAGTTTGATTTAAAAATATGTCCTTTGTTTTCGAGTTCAGTTCGGAGTTCTTTATAATTATAAATTTCACCATTAACAACTCCATGAATTGTATTGTTTTCATTGTGCAATGGCTGATTAGCTCTTGCGTCAAGGTCAATAATTGAAAGACGTGTTTGAGCAAGCCCAATTGTTCCATCTTTTGAAAACCAAGAATTTGCATTGTCTGGTCCACGATGTAATAAAGTATTTCGTTGTGCATTAAAAATTTCGTTATTTAATGGTTTATTGTTAAAATTCCATTGTCCAAAAATCCCGCACATTATTTTTTACTTATAAATAACTGTTTTAAATATTGTTTTTTATAATATAATCCATTTTTTAACAAAAGTAAGAATGAATGCCATAAATAACTGAGCATGTATTTATAAATAATTCTAAATGTTGCTTTATCCCTGATAATACTTTCATATTCTTTTGCTATACTCTCATGAATTGTACTTTTAAATTTTTTGTAAAATTTCTCTTTTTTAAAATATTGTAAAATTGCAACATTATTTAAAGTAAACTTTTCAGAAGATATTTTTTTACTTAAACCTTCGCTATGGTCGAGGTAAACCGACCAACAGCGATTAAAATATTTAAAGTTTCCATTGGTTATTATTTTTAGTTGAAATGCCCAACTAAATGAATGAATTTGTAAATTGTAATTTTTAAAAAAGTTATTAAAATCTGAATTTCTGAATACAAGCGAAGCTGTGGGAATAATGTTGCGCATTATTAATAAATAAGGTGTAAATTCCTCTTCGTAATGATTAAACTGGCTGTAATAACGATATTTATGAAGTGATTGTTGTTTAAGTTGTTCATTATCAATTATGTGAATATTGTTTTCGCTTCTAATAAAAGCATCGTGAAAACATCCTGAATATTGTGGATTATTTTCCAGAAAATCTAATTGAATTTGAAGTTTTGAATGATATGTCCAATAGTCGTCAGCATCGAGCCAAGCAACATATTTTCCTTTTGAGTTTTCGTAAATTTGTTTAGCACGAAAAACAGGACCTTTAGATTCATTAAAGCAGAATGTTTTTATTTTTTCAGGAAATTTTGTAAAATAATCATTAATAATGTTTTGGGTATTATCAGTACTTCCGTCATCAAATAAAAGCAATTCGTACTTGTAAATAATATTTTGAGATAATACACCATTAATAGTTTTCTCTAAATATTTTTCGTGATTATGCGAAATAATTGCGATTGTTATAAATGGTTCTTGCATATATTAATGATTTTATAAATAACTTAATGCAAGTATATTATAATCGTGAGAAATAGAAATATCAATATTGTTTTCATTTTTTATTTTGGGAATACTATTTTCGGAATATGTTAAATTCCAATTTTGTGATTTAATAAAACTAATAAATTCAACATTATTTAAACTATTGCTATTAATAGGAGTATTTCTAAAAAAACAATGTTTAATATCTCGAACATTATATTGGTTAGTTGTTGCATACGAGAATATGTAATTTTGTTTTACAATAGTATTAAAATAATAGTTTTGATCTTCAAAATTTGCATTTCCGTATAATTTGTTATTTATTTTATTGAAAGTTGTTATTTTTATATTTGATGGTGTAAACGCTTTGATATTGCCTTGTTTGCACGTTATTTTATAAACACTTTCTTTTATAGTCCAAATAACAGGGAGAATAGAATTTTTATCTTCTAAAAAAAATGTGTGGTTCTCGAATTTATTTAAAATTATTTTAGCTGCACCTTTCCGCAAAAAAGTAGTATAGTTAGTGTTAATATATAGCAAGTCGTTGCCAATTAAACACATAAATTATTTTGTTTTAGATGTAATAATATCCATTGCATCTTTAATAGTAATAATTTTCTCTAAGCTTTTATTGTCAATTTCTATATTGTATTTTTCTTCAATATCTAACACAATATCAACAACTCTGGCAGAATTAATTCTTAAATCTATAATGATTTTTGAGTTTTCGTTTGCATTTTCAACTAATGCTTTATCAAAAGCATATTTGCGGATAATTTCTTTAATTTCATCGAATAATTTGTTCACTTGTTAAGTTTTTTAAATATTAAACATGTGTTTACATCGCCAAAACCAAAACTTGCTTTGACAATGCAATTTAATGAAATATTTTGAATTGTATGCTGTGGTATGCAATTTTTATTAACAATTTTTTCAATTTGCGGGTGTATATCTTCGCAATTTACTGATGGGTGAATAAATTGATGATGAAGCTGCAAAATAGCGGCAATGCATTCAATTGAACCGGCAGCACCAAGCGAATGTCCAATTAATGATTTAGTTGAGTTTATTATTGGAAAATTGTTGCCTGTTAGTTCAAGTGCCTTACTCCAGTTTTCGATTTCTAAAGTGTCTGCCATTGTAGAGCTTAAATGCCCGGATATAAAATTAATTTCTTTAGGTTTTGTATTTGTTTCGTAAAGTGCACCTTTGATACATTTAATAACTCCTTCGGTTGAAGGAGCAGTCATACTGCCACCATTGCGTTGTCCTCCGGAATTTATATATCCACCTATTAATTCTGCATAAACAGGTGCATTCCGTTTTAATGCAGATTGTAATTCTTCTAAAATGATAATTCCTGCACCAGCAGATGGTACAAATCCGCTTGCAGATTCACTCATTGGACGGCTACCTTTTTCAGGTTCGTTGTTATGTTTTCTTGTAGTAACGCGTAAAGCATCAAATTGCGACCAAGACCAAACAGAATATGCTTCAGATGAACCAGCAAGCATTCGCGTTGCTTTACCGTATTTTATTCTTTCGTAAGCCATTAATATTGCTTCGGCACCCGAATTACAAGCCGATGAGTTGGAGGTAAGCTGATTACCAATTGCCAATATACTGCTTAATGAGGCTGACCCACCGCTTATCATGCAGTTTTCAACTATTGTACTGCGTAGTCTTTTTATGTTTTTGTTATTTGTTAACGGAATTACTCTGTTACCATAAACATCAATAGTGCCCATTCCACTGCCTATTATTGCACCGGAATTATAATCTACTTCTTTGCTATCGTGAAGTGGTATCGGTAATTTTGCATCAAGCCATGCTTCTAAACCTGCAATTACTGCATATTGAATCATTAAACTTGCCGTTTGCATTCCATAAAGTTCGATATAAGAGTTAAATATGCTTTTTGAAATATCTGGAATTCCTCCAATTTGGCAACCAAACTCTAATTCTTCTAATTCTGCAATATGTTTTATTCTGCTTTTACCATTTATAAGTGCATTAGTAAATTCGGTTTTTCCTAAACCGTTTGATGCAACAACTCCTATTCCGGTAACTACAACCCTTTTCATTTATAATAAATTATTATTTTTTATAATCTGTAAACATCTTTTCTGTGACCTATTTTTACAACTGTAATAATTAAAATATTATTATCAACATAATAAATAATTCTGTATTGGCCAACTCTTACCCGATAAAGATTTTCAAAACCTGAAAGTTTTTTATACCCATGCGGAAATGGCGTAGTTTCAAGTTCAATTAATTTTTTAAAAATTTCTTTAATTGCAAACGCAGGTAATTTTATTATTTGCTTTTTTGCAGATTTAACAATAATAACAGTATAACTCATACATTGATGTGCCTTACCCTTTTAATTTCTTTCCTTAATTCACCAAGCCCTATAGTTTCTTCATCTTTAACACCTTCGGCTTCCATTCCATCAAACAAATCTTCTAAATACTGTCCCCATATTTTTAAATCAAAAATTACTTTTTTAGGTTTGCCTTTGTAATCTTCTATAAATTGAACTCCTGCAATTCGTGCCATAATGTTTATGATTTTTATTTATTATACAAATATAGGAACAAATCTTGTTTTTTCATAAAATATTTATATCACTACAACAACCTTAGTGAAACATTCAAAATAATTTCCCCCAAATCTAAGGATAAATCCGGTAATTTAGCTCAGGTATTTGCGGATGATAAACAATT
>MENF01000123.1 GCA_001769035.1 Bacteroidetes bacterium GWA2_32_17 | reverse complement strand
ATGCCTCAATTAATAAAGTGCTTTTGGGGGAAGTTATTTTGAAAATCTTACTAAGTAATATCTCATATTTTTAAAAACCACTGTTTTTTTTATCTTTGCAAAAATTATATTTTGATGACTAATTACGGCGGTATTCCAAAGAAATTTTCTGATTTAAAAAACTCTAAAGTTGTAATTTTGCCAGTACCTTACGATGGTACCAGCACATGGATTAAAGGAGCCAATAAGGGACCAGATGCAATTTTAGATGCATCGGCAAATATGGAACTTTATGATATCGAGAGCAATAGCGAAGTTTACAAGATAGGCATTCATACAGCTAAGCCCGTTACTGAAAAAAGCTCACCCGAAAAAATGACTGAAGCTGTTTACAACGAATCAAAGAAATATGTTGGTAAATATCATACTGTTATTATCGGCGGTGAACATTCTGTGAGCTTTGGAACCATAAAAGCACATTTTGAAAAATATAAAGATATGTGCGTTTTACAAATTGATGCTCACTCCGACCTTCGTCCCGAGTACGAAGACTCAAAATATAATCATGCTTGCGTAATGGCAAGAGCACAAGAACTTTGCAGAGTTGTGCACGTTGGTATCAGAAGTCAGTGTATTGAAGAATTGCCCTTTGTTATTAAAGAAAACATTTTTTATGCTCATGAAATTTATAACAATAACAAATGGTTTGAAAAAGCAATTGAGCGATTAACTACAAATGTTTATATTACTATTGATTTAGATGGATTTGACCCTTCCATTATGCCATCTACCGGCACACCCGAACCGGGTGGTTTAGATTGGTACGCAGTTATTAATTTTTTACAAAAAGTTTATAAAAAAAGAAATGTTGTTGGCTTTGATGTAGTTGAACTTTGTCCAAATAAAAATAACCCGGCACCCGATTTTCTTGCTTCAAAACTTATTTATAAAATGCTAGGATATAAATTTAAAATATAATTAATAAGTCAACTAAAAAAAATTGCCACAGATTTCGCAGATAGCACAGATTATTATTAATTTAATTTGTAACAAATAAAACTACTTTTGTAGTTTATAATTCGCGAAAATCAGTGTGATTTGTGGCAAAATATCGAAAAATAATTACAATTAAATTATAATTAATAATGAAAAATCTTAAGAAAAAAGATGTTTTGAAAGAAACAATTAAACATTTTGACATTAAAAAAATTGATTCAACAGCTATAATTAATGCAATGCGTGATATGTCTTTTACTTCACGAGATACAGCTAACGCAGCCGACATTTATAAAAGAATGCTGGAAGATAAAAAATGCTCTGTTATTTTAACAATTGCAGGAAGCACTAGTGCAGCAGGTTGTATGCAGGTTTATGTTGATATGGTAAAAAACAATATGGTTGATGCAATAGTAGCTACCGGTGCATCAATTGTTGACATGGACTTTTTTGAAGCTCTCGGTTATAAACATTATAAAGGCAGCCAATATGCTGATGATAAATTACTTAGAAGTTTATACATTGACAGAATTTACGATACTTACATTGACGAAGAAGAATTACAAGTTTGTGATAACACTATTGAAAAGATAGCAGATTCATTAGAAATCCGTCCATATTCATCTCGCGAGTTTATTAAAGAAATGGGAAAATATTTAACAAAGCACTCAACGAAAAAAGATTCTTTAATTCAAGTTGCATACGAGAATAATGTTCCTATTTTTTGCCCGGCTTTTGTTGACAGCAGTGCAGGTTTTGGTTTGGTAAAACATCAGGTTTCGCATCCTAAAAAACATTTAACAATAGATTCGGTTGCAGATTTTTATGAACTAACTCAGGTAAAAATGAAAGCCGGCGAAACAGGACTAATTATGATTGGTGGCGGAGTTCCAAAAAATTTCACACAAGATACTGTAATTTGTGCCGAAGTTTTAGGACACGATGTCCCAATGCACAAATATGCAGTTCAAATTACTGTTGCCGATGTAAGAGATGGAGCTTGTTCAAGCTCTACACTTCGCGAAGCTTCGTCGTGGGGAAAAGTTGAAACTACTTATGAACAAATGGTTTATGCCGAAGCAACAACTGTAATCCCTTTAATTGCAAGCTATATATATCATTCAGGAGTTTGCAAAAAACGTAAGGCACGTGAGTTTTCAAAAATTTTTGAAAAAAAATAAAAAAAATTATTGTTAAAAAATATTTTTGTATTAAAAATCTTATTATTTTTGATAAAAATTAAATGCTTATGAAAAAAATTTACTCGTTTTTAATTTTTAGTGCAATAATTGCATTAAGTTACAATGCAAATGCACAACCATGTACACCTAATACAGCTTGTACAGACACATTAAACCCTGGTGAAATTTGTCCAGAGACATTGCCTAATGGTGTTGTTGGGGTGCCTTATAATCAAGTTGTTACCGTTATTCCACCTGCAACTGGTCTTGTTGGAACAACCCCTGTTACATTATATAAGATAAAACTAAAGTCAGTTACAGGAATGCCTCCTGGTTTAACATATCAAACAAATCCTGCAAATGCCGAATTTGCTTTATACAATGTAGCTCCTAATACATGCACACCTTTAACAAATCCTAAATATTGTATTTTAATAAGTGGAACTCCTACTACAGCTGGAACATATCCTTTATCTATTACAATTACTCCATATATATATTATCAAGTTGCTGGAAGCTGTTATGGAAGTGTTTCTCCAACAGATGTAGTTGATGACACATCTTTAACAATTATTATTACTCCTACAGCTGGAGTTTCTTTAGTTAATTATAATAAATTTAGCTTATTAGAAAGCAAACCAAATCCATTTAACTATTCAGCAAAAATTGGATTTATTTCGCCAAATTCAGGTATGGTTAAACTTAAAGTATTTGATGTTATTGGCAATATAATTTACAGCGAAACAATTACTGCTATACGTGGCGAAAACTATTTCGATTTCGATGGTATTAAACTTGGTAAAGGAATGTATATTTATAACATTTCTAACGGTAAAGAATCTTACACAAAACAATTAATTAAAAACTAAGTAATTAAATAAAATAAAAAACCGTTCCGAAAAATCGTAACGGTTTTTATTTGATTAAAATTGTAAATTATTCAGATATTATCTGCTCTACAACTCATACATTAATTTTAAAATTATTATTAATTATTTTTCATCATCTTTTTTGTATCAATTACTTTATCGTTTACTATTAGTGAATAAGAATAAATACCTGAAGCTAAATTTTCGGTATTTACATTAATGTTGCCAAAACCCTTTGTTGTAACATCAGTTTTCTTTATTTCTTTTCCATACATGTCATAGAAAACAATAAAAATATTTCCTTTAGTATTTTCAGGAATAAAATAACGAATTGCTGTATTATCGCCAAAAGGATTGGGTTCATTTTGATACAGAATTAGTTGACTATTATTAACAAGTTCAACCTGTAGCAAAGTTTCGGGATAATCTTGTAGCTGTAAACCATTATCTTGCATCGGTTTATTTAATGCGCCTTGCAAACAACAATTTTGTAAAATTGTAAGCAAACTGTCTGTTGTTGCCTGATGAATCAGCAAACTATTTATTGTTGCAGTTTGTAAGCTGTCTGTTGTTTTCTGATGTTGCATTAAACTATCAATTATTTTTTGTTGTTCTTGCACTGCCTTTACTAATGGAACAACAAAAGTTGCATAACTAATGGTATAATTATTAGTGCTGGCATCACTTGGTACATGTACTCCATCAAAATTATAACCAATTTTTTGAGCTAAACTATCTACTTCCTGAGCAATAAATCCGGTTCTTCTTTCAAGTGATACTTCTTTCAACCTTTGATAATACCTATCTTGTGCTTCTACATCTTTAGTAGTGTCCATGCGTTGTTTGATACCCATAAATTCATCTAATTTTACTGTATTTACAGTATAAGTTACAGGACGTAACTTTATTATAAAAGATAATCCGGGTATATCTTCTATAATGTTTTCCTTAAACCTTTTATCAGAAAATTGTTGCCAACCGTCATAACCACCTACATTTTGCGAGTTTGCAGAAGTTCCAATATAGATTTGATCATCTGAATCTGTAGTAGCATTATAACCAATAGCAGTAGCACCAAAAAGGTCATCAGAACTAACATCAGCATGATAACCTAAAGCTGTATTATAGTTTCCTGTAATATTGCCAAAAAGCGAACTTAACCCAACGGCAGTATTTCCATGCCCTGTGGTGTTACTCAAAAGCGCATAACCTAAAGCAGTATTATAATATCCTGTGGTATTGCTACTAAGTGCAGTATAGCCAATAGCTGTATTCAAATATCCAGTACTGGCAAAAAGCGACTGGTATCCATCGGCAGTATTACCCCATCCACTGGAGTTGGAATAAAGTGCTTGATACCCACTAGCAACATTGTATTCTCCTGAATAACACTCTGCAAGTGCTAAAACTCCGATGCCAGTATTATAGTTTCCTGTCATATTTACAATAAGTGCACCTCCTCCTACGGCAGTATTGTTAATTCCTGTGGTGTTTGCCATAAGTGCTTGAGTACCAATGGCAGTATTGGAATTTCCTGTAGAGTTGCAATAAAGTGCTTCCCATCCCATAGCAGTATTATAGCCATACGAAGTGTTAGTATATAAAGCTTTATAGCCAATGCCAGTATTAGTTGTTGCTGTATTACTATTGCCTGCCTGGTAACCGAGAAATGTGGGGCCGGCATTATCTATTCTACCTGCCTTTTCGTTATTCACCCTGAAGTTAAGTGGCTTATCACCGGCAGCCGCAGTAGTACCCAGAAAGTTGGTACCATCAGTTGTACCAGAATTGCCTGTTAATTGCCATGCAGTACCAGAAGTAGTTGGTGTTTGCCAGCTTAGAACACCTGAATTGGTTTGCAAAAACTGTCCTGGTGAACCATCAGCAGAAGGCAGTGTATAGGTGGTAGAACCGGCAGCAGCAGCAGGTGCAAAGCCCACATAACCAGAAGTAGAGCCAGATAAACGTAATGTGCCTTTTACATCAAGCTCTGAGCCTGGGGTTAAGGTATTAAT
>MENF01000122.1 GCA_001769035.1 Bacteroidetes bacterium GWA2_32_17 | reverse complement strand
AGCTATTTTTCTATAGTATCTTAAAATAAAAATTTGTCAAAGTTACAATTTATTTATATCTAACACATCAAAATATTATTTAGCCTAAATTATTATTACAATTTAACCATTTTAAATTTTGCAATTTGCTTATTTTCAGTTACTACATTTAATATATACATTCCTGATGGCACATTTGTTAAATTAATTAGCACATTGTTATTTGTTTTTTGAATGATTAATTCACGTCCAGTGCAATCTGTAATAATTAATTCTGAATTTTGGGATAATCCTTTTATATAAACAAAATCGTTTGTTGGGTTTGGAAAAACACTAATATCATTGTTATTTGTTTCTGTAATTGAAGTAACAATATTAGAATTAAGTGCAAATTCTGAACTGTTTCCATTCAAATCGGTAGCCGTTGCTGTAACAATATCCGAAGAAGTTAATCCACTGCAATTAAAAGTCCAGTTGCCAAAATTATCTGCAATTGTTGAACCTAAATAAGTAATGGCATCGCCATGATTTAAAATGTTTGCTCCATCAGATTTAAAAAGTTCTATTTTAATTCCCGCAGGACCGCCGTTTATATTATAATCAATAATTCCATCAAAAAAGGTAATTCCGCTTCCGTTGTCATAAACTACACTCGAAATTTCAGGAAAATTCATTAATTCATTGCACCCCATATCGTTATCGCCGGCATCGTTTGGGTTAACTCCAAAAGGGAATAAATCAATTCCCATTTGAGTGTTGTTATAAATTATATTGGCAGAAAAAGTGTTATACATTGAATTTGTGTCGGCAATTACAATTCCCACTGTATCGTTAAATGCAATAATGTTTCCTTTAGTCGGCTCACCTATTTTATTGTATTTTGATTTATTGCTGATTATAATTCCCGCTGCACCGTTTCCAAGTGGTGACGTGCCATTGCTTGCTGTTCCAATTTTATTGCTATAAACAGTATTACTATCGCTTCTTTCGTATAACAATATTCCGGCATATTTATTTCCGCTTATTAAATTGTTTTCTATATTGTTTTTTGAAGGGAAAGTGGCGAACCCGATTCCATTATAATTTGGAAGTGCAATATTTCCTGTAACATCGGTACCGATGTGATTTCCAATAATATTATTGTACATTGTACTTGAATCGGCAACTTCAATACCATCAAACAAATTGCCCGATATTATATTTTTATCAGCAGGTGCTGTCCCTCCTATAATATTGTATTTTGTTCCCCCGCCTAAAATTACACCAATCTGATTAGGAACTGTATCAGTTCCCGCTGCATTTGTGCCTATTTTATTGCCTTTTAATTCGTTGTAATATGTTCCTGTAGTAACAATAAAAATTCCGTAAGCAAGATTGCCCGATAACACGTTGTTAATTATTGGATTATGATTAGCACCACCATCAACACAAATTCCAGTGGTGTTTGGAATTGCATGATTGCCGGTTTTATCAACTCCGATGTAATTTCCAATACAACTATTATAAGGTGAATTACCATAATAAATAAGACCATAAACCCGATTGCCTGAAATTATATTTCCTTCATTTGCGTTATATCCTCCGGCAATATTGTGAGCTGCGTTAGAATTAAAATAAAGCCCATTTCCCTGAATTAAAGTGTCATTCGAAAATTTAAAAGTTCCCAATCCTGTAGAATCTGTTCCAATATAATTTCCTTTAACAATATTGCTATCAGCAGCTTCCATACAAATACCCATTTCTAAATTAGCTGAAATTATATTTCTTTCTCCTGCTGCATCTCCGCCAACAATGTTTGAATTTGCATTACTAAAAATATAAATTCCAGTGTGATTACTTAGTGCAACCATACCGCTTTTATCGGTTCCAATATAATTTCCTTTTATAATGTTATTTCTTGTTCCAAAATAAGCCAAAGCAATTCCTGCAAGATGATTTCCCGAAATAACATTTTTTTCGCCATAAGTTGAACCACCAATAATATTATTGCCCGAACCACTTATTAAAATACCATTGCTATTAGGAATAGAATCGTTACCATTTAAATTTGTTCCAATATAATTTCCTTTTATAGTGTTATTTGTTGCAAAACTTCCCAAAATTGAAATTCCACCATCGGTATTGCCCGAAATAATATTACATTCAGCCGATGAACTACCACCAATTATATTGTTATAAGAATCGCTAATGGCAATTCCATAGTAATTGGCAATAGTATCTGATATTGAAACAGCATTTATGTTAACTCCAATAAAGTTGCCCTTTATAACATTATCATGCGAAAGGTTATTATTAATAGCAACACCGGCATAATCGTTTCCCGAAATAATATTTCTTTGTGATATTAAAGTTCCTCCAATTGTATTGTTAGAAGCTGAATCTATTGCAACACCATAATAATTTGGAATTCTGTACATTCCTGTTCTATCAGTTCCTATTTTATTTCCTTGTACGATATTAGAATCTGAAATTCTTAATCCTACTCCGGCAATTGCGTTTCCGGAAATTAAATTATTTTTAATTATATTTCCTGTAGAACCTCCATAGCAGGCAACTCCTATATCATTTGGAGAAGCTGAAGTTCCATCGGAATTTACCCCAAAGTAACAATCAGAAACAATACAGGAGCCACTTGGATACGTTAAATATTTTGTAATAAAAACTCCCATCTGAAAACCATTAATTATCATTCCTTTAACTATTCCTCCCGAAAGCGGAAAACATAAACCAAATAAAAGATTTGTTGTACTTTTTAAACAAATTTCTGGTCCGTTTGGATTTGTGTTTCCGGGCTGACTTGTTCCGTCAATAGTTACACTTAAGCTGGCTATATATGGCAATAAAGAGGTTAAAGTAATTGTGTAAACTCCGGTTGTTGCATTATAATATGGGTCGGAAGTCGGAATATTAAAAATAATAGTGTCAGCATCAAACGCATTTACACTTGCCGAAGTTATGGCTTGTCGCAATGAACCTGCTCCTGCATCATTGGTGTTTGTTACTGTAAATGTAGCTGCCCACATATTGTTAATAACAAATAGCACTAAAAATAAAGTTGTTTTAACTCGCATATTTTAATTTTTAATCAAAAATAATATAATTTATTAGATAAAAATAATTTTAAAAATTAATCCTTTTGCAATTAAGTACAAAAACATGAAAATTATTACTACTCCAATAGATGCCATGTAAAGCAGCTTGTATGCGTTTATGATTTATAGCCCATAACGTTTTGGCGGTTGAATTTGGCAGGCTTTTACTTGCAGTCATTGTCAAACCGATATAAAGTTTGCATATTGTTATCATTGTCAAGTTGCCCATAACAGCCTGCTAAATTCTAACATGGTGTTAGCGGTTCGGCTTTGTTTTCACATTGTCTAATAGTTTTCCCGCTTCCCAAAAAATAAAGTCATATTTCATAGTAAGAGTTAATTTTTCCGTATTAAAGTTTTTGTCAAATTCTTTGATTAATTCTGATAACGAATTTTCTTTTGTAATACTTGAATATATACTTTCAATTTTCTCGTAAGCAACTATGAGACTTTTAATTTTTTTATTTTCTTCCGAAGTATAATACTGGCTTATGCCACAAGCTTTACAAACAAACTTATCATATATTGGATTTTTTGGATTTATTGAATGAAAAAGCTTTGTTAAAAATGAAAATTGAAGTGATTTTTCTTCTTTCCCTTTTCTATTTCTAGAATTGAAGTCTAAAAATTGCTTAATGACTCTTTCTAAATTGAATAATTCTGGTTTATTCTTGTATTTTTCTAGTGTTTTAAAATACTCTTTATAAAAGTTATCTGTTAAACCTGCTCTGTTCATTCCATAAAAATGACGATATACATATTGAAATAAGTGATTGCATGTAACATCTGTTGTCTTCAATTCCGCTTTTAAAAACAAATAAACATCTATTGATTCTTGTTTGAATGATTTAATAATATTCTCTTTTAACAAATTAATATTTTCTACAATGTCCATTGTTGATTGCATCTATTTTAATTTTTAATCATTTTGCAGAAGTCATGTTTTTAAGCTGATCGCTAACGTTTGGCGCTTGGAAAAGCTGGGCGTTTAGCCGCAGTCGGTGTCAAACCGTTAAAAAGTTTACAATTTGTTAAATTTGTCAAGTTGCCCATAACTGCCCAGTTTTTACCAAACGTGTGTTATGTGCCGTAGTTATTGTCCTAAACTAATTTTTAAATGTGGTAATTCAACTTGAAATTTCACCTTTGCTTGTAACGCTCTAAAAACTCGTAATAAAGTGTCAATTGTTACATTACTTGCATTACTTTCAATTCTTGAAATTTGAGCTTTTTGTACGCCAATGAGTTTTCCTAATTCTTCTTGTGTCAAATTGCGTTCATTACGTGTTTGTTTAATGGCTTTTCCAATTAAATCCATTTGTAATTCAAACTCAAACTTATCTCGGTTGCGAGTACCGATTTTTCCGATGAGTTTATCTTGAACTTCTTCTAATGTGTATGCTTTCATTGTTTTTTATTTTTTTTAAGTTTTTCTTTATTTTCAAAATATTTGACACGCAATTGTTTTGCCTTTTGGATTTCATTGTCAGGTATGTTACTTCTCTTTTTTATAAAAACATGCGTCGAAACAACTAATGTGTTTTCAGAATTTGTTTTATCCCAAAATGCAAGTAATCTATATTGTAACCCTTGATAAAGTGTTCTAAATTCCCAAATCTCGTCTTTTAGTTTTTTGAAAAGTTCAGAATTATGTTCATTCTGAGCCTTACGAATATTAAAAAGAATTTTTTCGTAGTGCTTTTTATTAAGACTACAAAGAAATTCAAATGCTTCATCTAAAAATATAATATCAAATAGTTTGTCCATTTGTTCAATAATTTTCTATACAAAGATAAGCAATAGTTTCATTAAATAGAAACATTTTTATAAATATTTATTTTTACTTAACAAAAAATGGTTCTAAAAATTTGTCATGCAGCTTTTTAACTATGGCACATAACGTCAGTCCGTCTAAAAACCCATTTTTTAAATTTTAATCAAATGTAAGTAAGATTTTCAAAATAACTTCCCCCAAAAGCACTTTATTA
>MENF01000121.1 GCA_001769035.1 Bacteroidetes bacterium GWA2_32_17 | reverse complement strand
CCAAGGAGTTTACTTATGTAAATGACTGTTTTCAAAACAAGCATAACGAAAAAATCGGACATTATAGACAGACACTAATTAATACCACATTAAATGTGTTTTAATAACTTTCCAAAAGTTTGCAAAGGCAATGGCATCGTTAACTTTCGGAAAGTTACCCTCATAATAAAGATTAATAGTTTAAAAAGCAAAGAGCTTTGAGTAAAACCAATGGATGGAAAAGATGAAACCCATTATTTTAAAAAATAATATAAACAGAACATTTATTTAAAACTGTTATAAAATAATGACAGCTTTTTTTTTATTTAATTAAAAATACTTATTTTTACCGCCAACAACAAAAATCAGTTTAGCAATATGAATTTTCTAAAATCTTTTATTTTAATTTTTTTACTTTTTAGTTTTTCATTTGCTTTTGGACAAGCAAAAGATTATCAAAAAGGTGAAGAAGCTTTTGAGTTTGAAGAGTATTGGACAGCTATAGAGCATTTTAAAGTAGCTTATTCCAAATTTAACGACCCTGTAAAAAAAGCAGAACTTATTTTTAAAATAGGGCTTTGTTATCGTTCTTTACACGAATCTAAAGAAGCCGAATTGTGGTTTAAAAAGGCGATAAAAGTTAAATATCCCGATCCACTGGCTGTGCTTTATTATGCCGATGGATTAAAAATGAACGGCTATTTTGAAGATGCAGTTATTGAATATAACAATTTCGGGAAACTTGTTCCGGGCGATAAACGTGCCGAAATAGGTGTCAAATCATGCGAACTTGCAGCCAAATGGATTGCAAAACCGACACGATATGTTGTTGAAAATATGGCTTTTTTTAACTCAAAAGACCAGGATTTTAGTCCCGTTTATGCTAAAAAAGATTATAAATTACTTTATTTTACATCAAACAGAGCCGGCTCTTCGGGCAGCCAAATACATGCAGTTACCGGTGCCGGATTTTTCGATTTGTGGGAAACAAGTAAAGACAGAAAAGAAAAATGGAGCGAACCAAAACCTGCTGAAGGTGAAGCTATAAATACTCCTGATGACGAAGGTGCATCATCACTTAATTTAAAAGGTAATACTTTATATTTTACTCGTTGTAGAGTTGATAAAAAATATATTTTAGGATGTAAGATATTTATGGCTGTTAGAAAGGGAATAGCATGGGGCGATGCCGAAGAAGTTAAAATTAATGGTGCTGTTGACAGTACTTCTATTGGACATCCTTCTGTTTCTGATGATGAAATGGTATTATATTTTTCTGCGAATTTACATGGAGGTTATGGTGCACGCGATATTTGGATGATTAAACGCGATAAAAAAAATGGACCATGGAATGGTGATGCAATAAATATAGGACCGGAAATTAATACTCCAGGAAATGAAATGTTTCCTTATATCAGAAATAATGGTTATTTATATTTTTCAAGCGAATATCATATTGGGATGGGTGGATTAGATATTTTTGAAGCCAAATCTGACCCAAAAACCAGCAAATATAAAGTTTTAAATTTAAAATCACCAATAAATTCCAATGCTGATGATTTCGGAATTATTTATGAAGGTAGTGATGAAAGAGGTTTTTTTAGCTCAAGCCGTAAAGGTGGTAAAGGTGGCGATGATATTTATCAATTCTACTTGCCTCAATTAGAATTTATTATTTCGGGTATTGTAAAAGATTGTAAAACCGAAGAAATTGTTACTGGTGCAAAAATAACTTTGAAAGGTAGCGATGGGACAGCATTAGATGGACTTAGCGAAGCCGATGGCTCATATAAATTTAAACTTAACCCAAATACCGACTATCAGATTTTAGTTTCTAAAGAAAATTTCTTAAATGGAAATGGTGGTGAATCAACTAAGGGGTTTGAAGAAAATAAAGAGTTTAAACTTGATATTTGTATTGATGCAATTAAAGGTACAATTGAATTGCCAAATATTGAATACGATTTAGGAAAATGGGATTTACGTCCCGAATCAATGGTTTCGCTCGACGATTTAGTAAAAACATTAAACAATAACCCCAATATTGTTATTGAATTAGGTTCTCACACCGACTTTAGGTCAGATGATAAATATAACTTGGATTTATCTCAAAAACGTGCTCAATCAGTTGTTAATTATTTAATTGAAAAAGGAATTGAGCCCGACCGCATGGTTCCAAAAGGTTACGGAGAAACTACACCAAAAACTGTTGACAAAAAACTTGCTGAACGGTATTCCGGCTTTTTACAGGAAGGTACTGTTTTAACCGAAAAATTCATTAAAACTTTATCAACAGTAGAAGAACAGGAGGTTGGTAATCAAACTAATCGTCGTACCGAATTTAGGGTTTTACGTGAAGATTATGTTTCAAAAAAACAAAACATAGACAGTCCCATAAACTTACCTGACCCTACCCCCGAAAATCCTACCCCAGAAAACGATAATCAATAACTTATATTCATAATATTATAGTGTTCCGGTAACAAATACTGGAACGCTTTTTTTACATAAAAATGAACACAAACGAAAGATATAACAAAAGAGGCGTTTCGGCAAAAAAAGAGGATGTCCACAATGCAATAAAAAATATTGACAAAGGACTTTTTCCAAATGCTTTTTGCAAGATATTACCCGATTATATAACAAATAACAATGAATATTCAATTGTTATGCATGCCGATGGTGCCGGCACTAAATCATCTTTAGCGTATGTGTATTGGAGAGAAACCGGTGATTTATCGGTTTGGAAAGGTATAGCACAGGATGCAATTATAATGAACATTGATGATTTATTGTGCATCGGTTCAACCGGACCATTTGTTGTTTCTTCAACAATTGGACGAAATAAAAATAAAATTCCAGGTGAGGTTATATCCGATATAATTAATGGTTTTGAAGAGGTACTGGAAGAATTAAGAAATTTAGGAATAAAAGCATACTCGGCAGGTGGCGAAACTGCTGATGTTGGTGACCTTGTTAGAACTTTAATAGTTGATTCAACAGTTGTTTGTAGAATAAAACGTGATGATGTTATATCAAATCACAAAATTACAGATGGCGATATTATTATTGGTTTATCTTCATCAGGAAAAGCTACTTACGAAAAAGAGTTTAATAGCGGTATTGGTAGCAATGGATTAACTTCTGCTCGTCACGATATTTTTGCTAAATATTTATCCGTAAAATACCCCGAAAGTTATAATCAAGATATTGCTCAAGATTTAGTTTATTCTGGAAAGTATAAGCTAACTGATACTATTGAAAACTATCCGTTAAATGCAGGTAAAATGGTGCTTTCGCCTACCCGTACTTATGCTCCGGTTATTAAAAAAATATTTGAAATACATAAAAACAATATACACGGAATAATTCATTGTACAGGCGGTGCTCAAACAAAAGTTTTAAATTTTGTAAATAACATACACGTTGTTAAAAACAATATGTTTGAAATCCCAACAATATTCAAAATAATTCAGAGTGAATCGGGTACTTCTTTAAGCGAAATGTATAAAGTTTTTAATATGGGACATCGTTTAGAAATATATTGCGAAAAACAAATTGCAAACGAAATAATTGACATTTCCAAATCATTTAATATTGCTGCACAAATAATTGGCTCTTGCGAAAAACATACTTCAAACAAATTAACAATCGAAACAAAAAGCGACAAATTTATTTATCAAAACTAAAAAATAATATCAATGGCTGAAAATGTAATTCTCGAAAAATTAGAATCTATCAATATAAAATTTAACGAAATTGGCGAACAGCTTACCAATCCTGAAATTATTTCGGATATGAAAAGGTTTGTTTCGTTAAGTAAAGAATACAGCTATCTTGACCCATTAATAAAAACTTATAAAATTTATAAAGATGCTATTAGCAATATTCAAAATGCAAAAGATATTCTTGCTAATGAAAAAGACGAAGAGATGCGGGAAATGGCAAAACTCGAAATTGATGAACTTACTTTAAAAATAAATAACATTGAAGAAGAAATTAAATTTTTAATGTTGCCTAAAGACCCTGAAGATGATAAAAACGCTATTTTAGAGATTAGAGCAGGTACAGGTGGCGATGAGGCATCGCTTTTTGCCGGCGATTTGTACAGAATGTATAATAAATATTGCGAAACAAAAAAATGGAAAGTCGAAACTACAAGTTTTTCAGAAGGTACACTTGGTGGTTATAAAGAAATAATTTGCAAAGTAACAGGACATGGAGTTTATGGAATTTTAAAATATGAATCGGGAGTGCATCGCGTACAACGTGTGCCACAAACCGAAACACAAGGAAGAATTCACACTTCTGCTGCTACTGTTGCAGTTTTACCTGAGGCAGAAGAGTTTGATGTTGTTGTTAATCAAAATGATATTAAAAAGGAAACATTCTGCTCAAGTGGACCCGGCGGACAATCGGTAAATACTACTTATTCGGCAGTTCGTCTTACTCATATTCCAACTGGTATTGTTGTTAGCTGCCAAGATGAAAAATCGCAGATTAAAAATAATGAGAAAGCAATGAATGAACTCCGAACCAGAATTTATAATATGGAGTATCAGAAACATATTGATAAAATTGCTGCTAAAAGAAAAACTATGGTTTCCTCAGGCGACCGCTCTGCAAAAATAAGAACTTATAACTGGTCTCAAAACAGAGTTACCGACCATCGAATTAATTTAACATTATACAATTTAGATGCAATTATTAATGGCGATATTAATGAGCTGATTAGCAAATTACAGATGGCAGAAAATGCAGAAAAATTAAAAGAAAGTGGAATTTAAAAAATCAAAAATCGTTAATCCGCAAACTTTCCGAAAGTTATCCGGACTTGAAGCTTGGCAAACTTTCGGAAAGTTATCTGGATTCATTATTGATTGAAAAACACCGAATAATGAATATTGAACATCGAATGATGAAGTAAAAAAACAATAAATATGACAACTCAAGAGATATTTAAGCAAATTGTTACAAAAAAAAGTTTTTTGTGCGTTGGACTCGATTCTGATATTAACAAATTACCTCAATGTTTAAAAAACACAACTGATTCAGTATTTGCTTTTAATAAAGCCATAGTTGATGCTACTGCAAAATATTCTATTGCATATAAACCTAATCTTGCTTTCTACGAAAGTAATGGAATTAGTGGATGGCAATCGCTCGAAAAAACCGTAAATTACATTAAGCAAAATTATCCCGATATATTTTTAATTGCCGATGCAAAACGTGGCGATATTGGAAATACATCTAAAATGTATGCTCAGGCATTTTTCGAAAAGCTACCTTTCGATGCTGTTACGGTTGCTCCTTATATGGGCGAAGATAGTGTTTCGCCATTTCTTACATATAAAGATAAATTTGTAATTTTATTAGCTTTAACATCAAACAAAGGAGCAAACGATTTTCAGTTTTTTGAAAACAACGTGCACGATAAACTGTTTGAGCAGGTTTTAAGAACATCGCAAAAATGGGCAACTAGTGAACAAATGATGTATGTTGTTGGTGCTACCCGTGCCGAAATGCTTGCAGACGTAAGAAAAATTGTTCCAAACCATTTCCTTTTGGTTCCTGGTGTTGGAGCACAAGGCGGAAGTTTAAGCGAAGTTGCAAAATATGGAATGAATAACCAATGCGGATTAATTGTAAATTCTTCACGTGCAATTATATTTGCCGACTCAACAGATAAATTCGCACAACGTGCAGAAGAGGAAGCAATAAAAGTACAAATTGAGATGAGAGAGTTGTTGAAAGAGAAAAAAATAATTTAATTTTTAAAGTGGTCGAATTCGACCACTTTAGATTTTTTAATTTTAAAGGTAACGGATTAGTAACTTTTAAAATATAACATATTGTAATTAAATGAAAAATTAAATAATATAAGCATAGGTAAAGAAAGTTAATTTTAAACTTATCGAATTCGAGAGGTTTAGAATTTTATTTATGCAAAAATTAAAACAATAATAATAAAAACAATATGCAAAAACAGGAAAATATTACAAACAAAATAAAAGAAAAAGTTAAAAATATTGATACGATGGCAACTGTTATATTATATGGTTCGCGCGCAAGAGGAGATTTTAAAATAAATTCCGATTGGGATATTTTAATTCTTACGCCCGAACCCGTTAATTTTAAAACAGAAGAAAAGTTCAGTTATCCGCTTTACGAGCTGGAATGGGAAACCGGAAATATAATCAGCGTTTTGGTTAAGTCAAAGCAGGAATGGGAAAGTCCAAAATATAAAGTAACTCCATTATATCAAAACATAAAAAAAGAAGGAATAAAATTATGAATCAAGAGAAATATTCTAAAATTGATGAAGGACGAAAGGGTTTAAATTTTGCAATTAATATTCAAAAAATTCCGTTATACAAATATAAATAAAAAAGCATGACCGAAGATTTTCTTCATTTTGTATGGCAGTTTGGTTTGTTCGAAAGAACAAACTTAAAAGCTTTAACAGGCGAGGATATTGACATAATATCTACAGGACAACATAATACTGATTCTGGTCCTGATTTTTTTAATGCCCGTATTAAAATTAATAGAATTGAGTGGGCGGGAAATGTCGAAATTCATATTAAATCATCAGACTGGAAAAAACATGGACATACAAATGATAAAGCATACAATAACGTTATTCTTCATGTTGTTAGCGATTACGATGCCGATGTTTTTATCAATGAAAATCAGCGAATACCAACAATAAAATTAAATTATAATAAAATTTTACTCGAAAATTATAAAAGTTTATATGGTTCTGTGGGAAAAATACCCTGCTCACGTCATTTAAATAAAATCAATACCGATTTTTTAAAATTTTATTTGCCATCGCTTGCAATTGAACGACTCGAACAAAAAACGCAAACAATTAAAAAAAGTTTAATTAATAATAAATTTAATTGGGAAGAAACTTTTTATATAGCAATTGCCCGAAACTTCGGTTTTAGAATTAATAGTCAGCCATTTACAATGCTTGCTGAATCCATTCCTCTTAAAGTTTTGGCTAAACAAAAAAACAATTTATTGCAAATTGAGGCAATATTATTTGGACAATCGGGACTAGTTCCTAAAACTTCAGAACATACTTACGTTAAATCACTCATTGGCGAGTATGTTTTTTTAAAATCTAAATTTTCATTAACCCCACTCGAATTATCAATATGGAAATATTTAAGAGTTCGCCCTTTAAGTTTTCCTTCAATAAGAATTGCACAATTTGCTGTATTAATACATCAATCGTCAGCTTTGCTTTCTAAAATAATTGAACAAAACGAGTTAGAATCTTTAATTAAATTATTCTCATTAAAGGCATCATCATATTGGGACGAGCATTACGATTTTGATAAACCATCGCCTAACGAGCCGAAAACACTTGGCAACGATTCTATAAACACAATTATAATAAATACAGTTATTCCTTTTTTATTTTTGTATGGTCGCGAAAAAGGGAAAGATGAAATATCTGAAAGAGCATTAAAATTTTTAGAGTTGTTACCTGCTGAAAAAAACACAATTATTAAACAATTTGCAGATTATAACATTAAAGCAAAAAATGCTCTCGAATCTCAATCACTAATTCAACTTTACAATAATTATTGTATTCCCCGAAATTGCTTAAAATGCCAGATTGGATGTAAAATAATTCAGGCAACTAATAAATTAATATGAAAAAGACTGGCAATTATAGTTCAATTGTATTGATGCTTAGTTTAGTTATTGGAATAATTGTAATTGGCACTACCGGGTTTATGATGATTGAACATTATAAATTATTAGATGCTTTTTATATGACAATTATTACTATTGGAACTGTTGGATTTAGAGAAGTAAATCCGCTTTCCGATACCGGAAAAGTTTTTACTGCAATTTTAATTATTATAAGTTTCGGTAGTTTTGGTTATGTTATTACAACGTTTACTAAATTTATGGTCGAAGGAGTTTTTAAAAACTATTATAAATATTCGAAAGTGAAAAACAAAATTTCTAAATTAAATGGGCACATTGTTGTTTGCGGGTTCGGACACAATGGAACTGAAACTGTTCGTGAACTATACGAACATAACAAAAGTGTTGTTATTGTTGAGAAATCACCTGAAGTTGTTTCTTCAATAATGCAAAACCCCGATTATTTATACGTTGAAGGTGATGCAACAAACGAAAACATTTTAAAGCTAACCAACATCGAAAATGCAAAAGCGTTAATAACAACTATGCCTAACGATGCCGATAATTTGTATATTGTTTTAACAGCACGCGAACTTAATCCAAATATTACAATTGTATCACGTGCAAGCGATGACAATTCTGTAAAAAAACTAAAACGAGCTGGAGCAAACAATGTAATAATGCCCGACAGAATTGGCGGAAATCGTATGGCAAAACTTGTAGTTCAGCCCGATGTTGTTGAGTTTATGGAGCATATATTTTTACAGCAAAAACGCGATATAAAAGTTGATGAAGTTTCTTGTTCTCATTCTGATTTTATTAATAAATCAATCCGCGAATTAGATATTAGAAATGCTTCCGGCTCAAATATACTTGGAATTAGAACCGGTGAAGGAAGTTTTATTATAAATCCTTCGGCAGATACTATTATTAAAAGCGATTATAAGTTATTTGTTTTAGGGAGCCCGCAACAAAATGAAAAATTAAGAGAAGTATTAAAAAGTACCGAATAATAAAGAATTCCTAATTCCTTAATCCTAATTCCCAAATCAGATAATGAATTACATCCGCCCTAAAAAAAGTCTTGGTCAGCATTTTTTGAATGATAAAAACATTGCTCAAAAGATTGTTAATAGTTTATGCTTCGAGGGCAATGTGCTGGAAATTGGTCCAGGTAAAGGAATTCTTACACAGTATTTAATCGAAAAAAATTGTGAAAATCTTAAATTAATAGAAATTGATGGGGAATCAGTTGAGTATTTAAAAACTAACATTAAAATTGAGCCAGAAAAAATAATTTTTGCAGACTTTTTAACAACCGACATTAAAAGTATTTTTAATAATGAGTTTGCAATAATTGGAAATTTTCCATATAATATTGGTAGTCAAATATTTTTCAAAGTGCTGCAAAACCATGAACAAGTTGTTGAAGTAGTTTGTATGATACAAAAAGAAGTGGCTCAACGAATTGCAACAGAACCAGGAAGCAAAGTGTATGGAATTTTAAGCGTGCTTTTACAAACATTTTACAATATTGAATATTTGTTTACAGTAAACGAAAAAGTTTTTACTCCACCACCAAAAGTAAAATCGGCAGTAATTAAATTAACTCGTAACAACAGAAAGAAGTTGGAATGTGATGAAAAATTATTTTTTAATGTAGTGAAAACAGCTTTTAATCAACGACGTAAAACGCTTTCAAATAGTTTAAAGCCAATTCTGGATGGAAAAAAAATAGAAGCTCCTGTGTTTTTAAAACGTCCCGAGCAACTTTCGGTTGATGATTTTATCGGATTAACAAAAATTATAACCTCAAACCAATAACGCAAATATCATCGTTTTGCGATTGATTGCTTTCCAATTGCCATTCTTCAATTCGCTTATCTAATTTGTATTGTTGTGTTATCATAGGCAATTCATGTATCGAAAGGAGAAACTCTTTAAAATGTTTCGACATAAATTTTTTGCCTTTAGGACCACCAAATTGGTCGGAATAACCATCAGAAAATAAATAAATAATATCTCCGCTTTGATATGGAAATTCATTATTTAAAAACTTTTCCATGCGAGGATGAATAGCAATAGGCATTTTATCGGCTTTTATTTCCTCTAAACCTAACAACAAGGGGGCATGCCCCCTTGTTTTCCTTACAATGTAAAGCGAATTGTTAGCACCTGCATATTGAATAATATTTCTTTTTGTATCAATAGCAACAAGTGCAATGTCCATGCCATCTTTACTCCCATCAGTTGTTTCTTTCTGTTGAAGTGCATTAACGATACTGTCTCTTAAATTATTTAGAATCTGGTCGGGACTAATAATTCCATTTTTATTTACTATTTCGTTAAGAAAACTAACTCCCAGCATACTCATAAATGCACCGGGAACTCCATGTCCGGTACAATCGGCAACTGTAACAATTAACAATGGGGTATCCCCCATTGTTGTTATTTGAGTTGCCCAGTAAAAATCACCTGAAACTATGTCTTTTGGTTTATATAAAATAAAATAATCTTTAAGAATCGAATTAATATATGATTCGGGTGGAAGGATAGCTCTTTGTATTCGGCTTGCATAATGGATACTATCAGTAATTTCCTGTTTCTGAACTACCAGAATTTCTTTTTGCTTTACAACTTCTGCGGTTCGTTCTTTTACTGTTTGTTCAAGAACAGCTTTATCGCGTTTAAGCTTAGCTTCACGCCATTTAATAAATAAAATGATTACAGAAACAATAAAAATTATGCTGATAGTGTAAAACCACCATGTACTATAAAACGGGGGATTAATGATAAAGCTAAAAGTTTGTGGCTCATCGTTCCATTTTCCATATTCGTTAGATGCTTTAACTTTAAAGGTGTATTCGCCAGGTTTGAGTCCGGAATACTTTACTTCGTTGTATTGCATGGCTGGCGACCAATTCTCGTCGGAACCTTCGAGCATATATTGGTAGCTTATTTTTTGAGGATTAGTAAGAGAAATGCCTTCGAAGCGAAAGGTTAAATGATTCTCTTTATAAGTCAGAATTAAATTTGTTGGAATGTTTGACCAACGTGCAATTGAATCAGATTTCTTTGACCAGTCAACTGATTCGTAAAATAAACGGAGTTCTACAATATGTGTTTTTGGAGCAATATTTTTACTTCGATAAACCGATGGAGTAAATCGGGTTATTCCTTTTGCAGTACCAAACCAGATATTGTTACTGTTATCTTTTAATATTGCATTTAGATTATTTTCAATACCAAGAAAACCATTTGTTTTATCAAAAGTCAAAATACGTTTAAAATTATATTTTCTGTCCATTGTTATCATCTTGAATCCTTTATCGGTTCCAATAATGAGTGTTGTGTCGTTAGAGAAAATTACGGAAAAAATATTTCCGGTTCCAAGGAAGTCTTCATCAGCTTTTAAAGTAATTTTTTTTGTTCCGGTTTTTTTTGCATCATAAAGATATAAACCTACACCAAATGAACCAATCCAAACATTTCCGGTAGGGTCGCATACGATACACTTAATTTTTTTATTGAGCAGACCTTCTTTTTCGTCAAAATCAATCATTTCGTTGTTTTTAAAACGGGCTATTCCGCCTAATGTACCAATCCACACAGTTCCTTGTTTATCTTCGGTTATTGTTTGAACTTCGTTATGTATTAATTTATAATTTTCTTCGTCAATGTTAAAAAAACTATTTCCATTAAATATACTAAGTCCACCCATTGTTCCACACCACAACCTGTTTCGTGAATCAATAAATACGCAATTTACTCTATTGTCAACTAACCCATCATCTGTTGTATAATTAGTAAAAGCATTATGATTGTAACTATACAATCCGCTTGGGGTAGCCAGCCATAAAACTCCGTTTTTGTCAATAGCGATAGAGCGTACTTCAGGATCGAAAAGACCATCTTTTTCATTAAAAATTTTAATAACAGGGTTGTTGTTTTTATCAAAATTTAGTTTAACAAGCCCTTTGCCTCCTGTTCCAATCCAATAAGTTCCGTTTTTGGATTGAGCAATTGAATATACTTTTTCGGTTGAAATTTCTTTAGCAGTATAATGAGCAAAATAATCGCCATAATATTTACAAAGACCGCTTCCCATTGTTCCAAACCAAAAGTTATTGTCGGAATCTTCGTAAACAGTAAGAACCTGATTGTTAGGGTATCCCTGCTTATCAGTAAAAAAAGTAAAATTTCCATTTTCATTTAATCTGATAACCCCGGCTTTATCGGTAGCAAACCACACACGTTTTTTGTCGTCAACATAAATTTTCCAAATTCTATTATCGGTATATCCCGAAGAAAGGTCGAATTTTTTTGAAACAAAAAAGGTTGAAGTGTCGGTATAATTTACAAGAAATGCGCCCATGTTTGATGAACCTGCCCAAATATTTCCTTCTTCATTTTTCCCTAAAGATAGCAAGTTGATAGATGGAAGAATATTTTGAGGTACAATTTTAATGCTGATTTTATTATTTGCAGATAGTGTTATAACACTTATTCCACCTTCGTAAGTAGCTAGCCACATTCTTCCAAAACGGTCTTCAACACAATCAAAAATATAATTTCCTGAAAGTCCGCTTTCGATATTAAGTTTAATGATATTAAGTGAATCGTTTGGTTTAATTGTAATAATATTTACACCACCTTTCCAGGTCCCAGCCCAAATATTTCCTTTTGAATCTTCTGTAATTTTATAAATGGTATTATTTGATAACCCATTATTAATAGTGTAATTTTTGATTTTAAATCCATCATAAACCGAAATTCCTTCGTCGGTACCGAACCACAATCGTCCTTTTTTATCTTCAATAATACTATAAACAGTATTTCCACAAAGACCGTTTTTTTTATTATAAACTGTAAAATGAATACCATCAAAACGTGCAACACCTCCCGAATTGGTTCCAATCCACAAATAACCACGTGAATCTTCTAAAATTGAACGAACTTCTGATTGGGGAAGTCCATCTTCAATAGAAAACATTTTGAAATTATTTTGCTGAGCCGAAATAGAAGAACAATTCAGTAACAAGTAACCTAATATAACCAAAAATGGCAAACGCATCAGCTATTTATTGTTTGTCTTTAATTTATCAATTCTTCTCTCAATTGAATATCGAAGTCTTGCTTCATTCATTATTCGGAGTTCGATGTTCATTATTCGTTATTCAAAAAAGGTACTATTTAGTGTTTGTCCATAATGTCCGATTTCTGCGTTTTTCTCGTATTAAAAAACAGTCATTTACATCAGTAAACTCCTGATTTTTTAATACTTCGAAAGCCTTGAACTCGAACATTTTGGTTCAAACACTGACTTTATATACAAACACTATTTAGTGTCTGTCTATAATGTCAACATTTTTAATTTATAGAGTATAAAATAGGTATAGGGTATAAGGTATAAGGAATGGTGGCTAAACCCTTATACCATATACCTTTATACCATATTCCCATAAGTACCGTATAATAAAATTCTGACATAAATTTACAAATTTTTTCGAATTTATAGATAAGCACTATTTAAGTATAAACAAAAACTGTCCGCCTTCGTCGCCACTGTCTTTGATGGGGTTGAAGTTAGGCGTTTGTTCGGAGTTATTTACAATCGGGATTTTAATGTTTTCGTATAGCTGGCTGGCATCGTAATATTTGCTTGTATTAGTATTTAATATTTTTAATAAATAATATGCAAAAACTGAATGTCCGTCTTTACCACCATCCATTACTGGTTCAATTCCACCTGATGAAATAGCTTTTCGTGAAGGCAGGTTATATACTTTTGCATAATACTTATCGGAATTTTCGTAAGGAATAGAAACGGTTTTACCTCTGAAAATATCGCCGCTAAAGCAAGCATCAGCAATTAAAAGAGTATGTTTAGATTTAATTCCGCTTAAAAATGTTTGAATATCATTATTTGAAATAAAATTTGAAGTTGATAGTGTAGCAGCATCAACCGGAACCCAATAACCTTTGTTAAGTTCCTGTTTAAACTCGCCATGCCCCGAATAGTAAATCAATAAATTATCAGTTGTTTTCACATTTTTAACAAACCATTCAAATTCTTTTATAACATTATCTCTTGTTGCCTGTTCGTTATATAAAGTATGAAAACTATTAAACTGATACTTTGTTTTTAATAAATTTTCAATTGCTTTAGCATCAGAAACAGCATTTTTAAGTTTTGGCCAATCGCCGATATAATTGTCTATCCCAATTATTAATGCAAAGTAGTTTCCGATTTTAATGGGTTGTTTAGTACTGCTTGAATTTTTTACATTAAGTCCCGAAAGCGGGTCTCCCCCGCCGCGCAATAACGGTTCATCATTATTGTTCTGATTTGTTGTGTTTTGAGCCAACGAACCATCTTCATTACTATAAAATGTCATAGCATCTTTTCGGAGTTCTGTTATTTTATTTTCTTTATTTGAAGCTGATGTTCGGGCAGCAAGGTCTTGGTCGCTTTCACCTGGTCCTTTTTTCTCCCATTCTAACAGTTTCTTTTCTACATAAGTTTTAATAACTGGTTCAGTATTATCGGCAATTCTTAAAGCCCACATATCCGATTCGCCACCGGCTAATGATTCTGACCAACCTAAAACTAAATAACCATTGTCGGGCAATAGTATAATTGATTCAGCTACGTCCCATTGTTTTTTCCCAAAGCCGCGTTCCCAGCATATCTCACCTTTGTTATCGAGTTTAATCAAATATGAATTTTCTTTACCATTTCCTTTTGATTTTGTTGAACCAGCTATTACACATCCTTTGTCGGTTGTACAAACAACGGAATTAGCAACATCAGATGCAGCACCGCCAAAAGTTTTTTCCCATTCAGGATTACCTGTATTGTCTAATTTAATTACGTACATATCTTCTTCGCCAAATCCTTTAGAACGTGTTGTTCCGCAAACGATATACCTTCCATCTGGTGTTACCGAAATACTACGACCAATATCAGAACCCGCTCCACCAAAAGTCTTTTCCCATTTCATTGTACCATATTTATCTGTTTTAACAACGTACAAATCTTCTTCGCCGGCACCTTTGCATTTAGTATATCCAACAAGAATATATCCTTCGTCGGGAGTTGCAATTACTCCATAGGCCATGTCATCGTAATATCTTCCACCGTAAGTAGCATGCCATTCTTTGTTTCCTTTACTATCAACTTTTAATGCTAACATGTCGCGGTCATGGTCGCCTTTTGCTTCTAATGCTCCAACAATCATGTATCCGCCATCTTTAGTAGAAATTATTTTAGTAGCACAGTCAAGCGAAGCACCTCCTTGCATACGCTCCCATTTTTTTTCACCGTTTTTATCAAGTCCTATAAACCAAATATGTGTATAGCCAGATTCTTTAACAGTTGTTACACCCGCCAAAACAAAACCATCTTTACCATTTGTTATTACAACGTTTGCAGAATCATCTTCGGTTGAACCATAAGTTTTTTCCCAGATTTTATTTCCTTCTTTATCAATATTTATAACTAGCAAATCTTTGCCACCGTTACCCGATGAACGTGTCCAACCGGCAACAACAAATCCTGTTTCGGTTGAAACAACAGATTTTGCTTTATCGTCGTAGCTACCTCCATAAAATTTTTCCCATTTTGTTTCGATATACGATTGACTAAACAAAAATAATGGGATAGTTGAAATCAAAAAAACTATTAATAATTGTTTCATAAAATTATTGTTTTAATATTTGTAACTAATCTTAGCAAAATTATAAAATATTTGCAAACATATATATTGAATATTTTTTACCACTTAAAAACATCGTTTTCCATTTATTATGTTACAAGCTGAAACTTTTAACAAATTGGCTTTTTAAATTTTTATTTTAATCCATGGTTTTACATATAATCTTTAAAATCGTCAATGGGTTCGTCAAAGTTATCTTTCATTATGAAAAAGCCTTTTGCACAACCAAATTTTCTTTCTTTCTTTTTTTTAGAAGGTTTCAACTTTTGTTGTAAAAACTCAATAAAATCCACGACTTCCTTTTTCATGGCTTCGGGTAATGAATTTATCTGTAAGAACAATTGTGTTTCTGTCATAAAAATATTTTTTTAACAAAGTTAATATTTTATAATGTAATTTACATAAACATTTTTAGAGTGTATTGTACGAATCATTTTGCATTAATAAATTTTTCGACTTCAGTAATAAATGCTTTCATATCTATAAGCATTTCAATTACCTGTTCTTTTGTGTAAGAAACTAAAATTTCGTAATCGCTTTTTTGCCGTTCTTTAAATGCATCTTTCATCATCCGACCGAATTTTACATCAATTTTACCGGCATGAATGAACTGTTTATTAAACCAACCGATAAGTTGCAGATGTTTTGATGTTTCAAATTTGTATTTCAAACCAAGTGCTAACATCATATAAAACATTCCATAATATATTCTGTTTACCGCAGCTCTGAATTTATCATTATTTATTAAAAATTCAGCATCGCTTATTGTTTGATATGCTTGTTCGATTCTTAAATTTATCAAATCTTTGCTGTTTGGTTCTGGTATCATACGTAGTATCCGTTTTTTAATGCATTAATAAAAAGGGGGTCTTTGCCTTTAATTGAATTTTTTATTTGATTTTGTGAAATTAAATGAGTATCTGTAAAAATATCATATTTCAAGTCAATTGAATAACATATTTCGGAAATTTCTTTTTCAAGTTTCCAGTCATAATCATTTTTCAAAACAACTAAGATATCGTAATCGGAATATTTATGAGCATTGCCGTTTACGTAAGACCCGAATAAAATAACATCCTGGATATTTTCACCCAGTATTTTTTTCATCTGCTCTTTGATTTCTTTTAATATTACAATTTTATTAATTCTTTCCATAAAATTAAATTTGTAATGTTATTTGTTTGTAGCGAATTGAACAGCATAACGAATAAAGTATTTTTAAAGTTTACTAAGTTAAAAATCAGTTGACTGTAATAATTGTTCAACATTTTTTGTTGGACAAAAGTTGAGCCAACAAAGAACAGTATTATCATTATTTTTAATATCAAATTCAAAAGATGCTAAAGAACGTTCGTTTCCTAACACAAATAAAGCACGGTTAATGTAGTTAAGTTCTAAACTATGTTTTTCGAGTTCAGCAGCTGTTGTTTTGTCTGCAAATGTGCAAGATGTTTTTTGAGCTTGTTGTTTAAAACTTCCATTATCATAAGTCCAGCAATATACAGGTTTCATGCCTTTTATCTGAACAAGTTTATTGAATACCCCTTGTATCATATTTATTTTTGAATAAAGATTAGTTAAGCCAGAATCTTTTTTTTGCTGAATAGTAAAACATATTGCAACAAGTTTATCGTTGCGAAAAAAATAGTCAATTTGTGCAATTTGTTTTTCTACGACAACATTATAATACGAAATTATTTTATTGGCTTGTTTCTGAGAAATAAAATTACTGTCTTTTTCGATTGAAGGGATTAATGGGAGTTCAGCTTTTTTAACTTCGGCAGATGTAGCACCCCAAACAGATTTTCGAACATCAACAGATTGAGCAATGCCTGTAATAGTTATAAATAAAAATAATAATATAATATTGATATTTTTCATTGTTTAGTTTACAATCTGTTTTTTCTTAATATATAAAATAATGGTCAAATTGTTAAATGGTTAAATTGTTCATCGTTTATTGTTCGTGAAAATGTTAATAGAAGTCTCGCCTGAGCGGTAGAACTATGAACATAGAACTATAAACTTTTTATATGCTTTAATGTCATTCAATTTTAAATAATTCTTTTCCATTTAACAATTTAGCAATATAACAATTTAACATAATAAAGTGTAAACTGTTTTTTAGCAATCCGATAGCTATCGGATTTGAAATATGCCATAATATTGTATTTCATTTTTCATTTTTTACTTTTTAATGTTAAAGATATATCTGTCAAATTGAGTTGAATCATCGTCAATAACCTGCACTACTTTTATTGCAACAAAACCTGTATCAATAACCGGGTTTCCGATTTTTGAAAGAATAATATCTCCGTTAGTGATATTTTCAATAAACGTATTTTTATTCCCTGCATTATAAGAATTACGAAGCATATTAAAAGTTGTATTAGCATAATCGAAGTCGTTAAATCTTACAAATTTATTACCGGCAGGAGAGCTCCATTTTCTAATAAGAGTATTTGGATTAATTGTGTCGTTGGTCATGTCTAAAATATTCATTTCGGATGAGTCGGCAGATTCTGAATGTAGTGGATGTCCTGTTGTCAAATTATAAGCATCATAGCTTGTTGAAGCATGCGAAAACATTTCATGTCCGGCAGTTTCAACAAGCAATAAGTCTTCGGGAAAAACATAAACAGAAATGCCTGCTGAAATTTTTTCTCCTGAATCGTCATAAATAGAAATTTCAATAGTATATTGAGTTGTATCGTTACCAGACGGAACATTGTATTCAAAAGAATAGGAAAGTTTATTGCCAGCTATTACAGAATCTAAAATGTTAATTGAAACAGAATTTACTTTTCTATGATTGATAGTTAATCTTTTAAGTTCATTTCCCGAAGACCCTGTTATTTCAACTCGGAGGACATCTTCTGGTCTAAGAGTATAGCTGATTTGTGATGGACTAAGGAATATCAATAACGGGTCTTTTTTCTTTTTACATGAAAAAGAAAAAACAACTATTAAGGTTAACAACAATATTAATCGCACGGTATATAAAATTATGACTTTGGTAATTACGTATAAATTTCATTTTTTTGTCATGTTGAGTGATTAGCGAAACATCTATTCTTTAAAGTGAAATAGGTTATTCGCATTCGCTCATGAGATCGCCCTAAAGAACAAGTTCAATAGGGTAAACTTCGATAAGTTCTTCACTTCGTTCAGAATGACATAAAACAATAGTTAGTTACCAATGCCAGATTATTAATGAGCAAATATAAAAAAAATCCCATCAAATAATGGGATTTTTTTTTAAATTATTTATCTTTAATTTTATATGCTTTAACTTTCATGGTTTGCTTAACCTTGCTACCAAGGAACATCCCCTGTTTTTCGGTAATTATATTAACAGGAACTAAAAAATCGGCAGTTGGATATTTAACGTGCATGTCATAAACTGCTCTTCTGATTTTTGTGTTTGGTAAAAGGTTAAAACTAAAATTTCCACTACCACTAAAATTAATAATAGTTTGATTTCTGCGGGCAACTTCTTTACCATTTATTAAATTCAAATGAGTAAAAAAGAAAAAATAACGACCATATTCAACCGATACTTCGCCTTCGCCAAGTAGTTCGAAATCATTCATGGTTTGATGAAGTTGTATATCATTTGGCATGAATGTTCCGTTGCGCATTACCTTATTTGTTTTAACGCTGCATGAGGCAAACAACGTTAATACAATAAGTGGAATAAATATTTTATTTAAGCGTTTCATAAATTTTAATTTAGATTAAATGATTACTTATTAAAATAATAACTTAATGTAAGCCGTGCCATTCCATCAATACCAAAAGATTTAGCAGTTAGCTTATCAAAGGTACTAGTTTGAGCAATTGTGCCAGCTGATAAGGGATCAATCTGGTCGTCATTATCAAGGTTTAATGTATAATAAGTTTGATCAGTAAGAGTAGTTCCACTCTTAGCCGAATATTTTACTTTCCATTTTTTACCTAATTTACCTAATGCAGTGGTACCAAGTTCTATTCCTATAGAAAGAGGAAGGTCGGCAACAAATGCCTGAACTCCAATAAATCCTTCAAAACCATAAGCTAATGAAAATCTGGTACGTTCATAACTTTGATAATCTGCTGTTGCTGAACGCAAATAATCTGTTTGGTTTTCTTTAACATATCCTAATGGAATACTTGCACCAAGATACACATCAAGAATGTTTGATTTAGAAAAATGATACTCAACACCTGGAGTGATGTACAACTCTGCAGTTCTACGCTGGTATTTTAATTCAGTAAGATTTTGATTAAGTATTGAATCTGGGAGGAAGAGGTTACCCGATATTTTTAAATTACTGGATTTTGAACGAAGACCAATTCTTAAAACAAGATTATCCGATTTATAAATTCTTAAAGCAATAACTGGTAAAATATTTTTTACCTCGGTAGAATCATCGCCATCAATACGGTTTATGATATCAGAAAAATCCTGATAGCTGGGAGCAATTACAATACCCCAGTTTCCTGCAACAGGTCTGGTGCCGATTTTAAATGTGCTTGGACTATTTACTCTGTCCGATAATTGGGCGAATGTTAAATTAACCCCCAATAAAATAAACAAAAATGAATAAAAAAGTTTTTTCATAAAATTTAGTTTTTAATTAATTATCCGGCAAAATTATAAAAAAAATTAATATAATTAAAAGAAAATAAAAAAATATGAAGATAACGCGATAAAACCATTAAAAAACTTTAATTGAAAATGTTAAAATTCGCAAACAGAAATTTACCTGGGATAAAACTGCCAACAAGCTTTGGAAAAGTATGGAAGTGCTTTTAAAAGTGTTGGCAAACAAAACTACCATTTAAGCAATTATTACCATCCTATTCCATATTTTAAACCAAAATGAAAAGTTGGTTCATATTTATTAATTTTTTTTATTTCTGGTTCGGGATATAAATATACATTTTGATTGTTATGATTACTGTCAGAACCTACTCCATAAATTATACGAGTTGTGTTCCTGTGGCTTATACCAATTCCAAAGTTAAAACTAAGCACTTCTTTTATTTTGCCTTTACCGTAAATATATTTTTTACCAAATAAAAATTTTAAACCATAAATACGAGTATCTTCTGATTGTTTATACTTGCGTAATAAATACGGTTCGGGCAAAGATTCATGATAAATTAGATTTTTGTAACTTTTCGATAAATAATAAACTCCGCACGAAACAAAAGACAATCTCCTATTTATACCAAAGAGCTTTTCGTTATCAATCGAAAATAAAAACATTTTTGGCGAGAAAAAAATAAAAGGATTTGTAATTGATAAATTAGTTAAATAATTTGTACCTTCTTTATTATAAAATGGTTTTGAGCCAATCTCGAATTTTAAAATATGCTTTTTACCAATAAATCTTTCATAATCTGCTTTAATTGAATAAATTATAAGGCAAGTCAAATCGGCTGTAACAATGTTTTTTATTTGAATAGTGTCTTGTAAATTTTTACTATTGTATTTGTTAACTCTTAATCCATATCTATAATCTTTATATTTTGTTATATTTGTTTGATAATTATAATATTTGAATATTCCATTTCTTTTTCCGTGAAAATAATTTCCCTCCATTATTTTATTCCCATTTGTTGACCAAAGCGTATATTCGCCATTTTTTATTTTGTTTTTTTTAGTATTATAAACTTCACGAATATTGCAGTTTTGATAATAAGTAAAACGCTTTGCTTTTAACAATTTACCATTTTGTATTTCTTTGAAACATTTTGGAAAATTGTTACATTTCTGATAATATTCAGCAATTATGGCATGCTCTATACGGTTTTTTTTAAAATCAATAGTGTCGCTTTTATAAAAATATTTTTTCTTATTATTCTCTTTTATTACAATAACCTTGTCTGATGTTATAGTATCGGACGACGTTAATTGCCCAAAAAGAAATGTTTGGAAATAACAGAAAACTATTATAAGATAATATTTAATCACTTTTCTTATAGTTTGCAAAGCAAATTTAATAAAATCTTAACAAACTATTAACATTCATTTAAAATATCCTTAACATTCAGGTAACACTGTTTAATTTAATTTGTATCAAAATTCAGATATAAATTTTATGAAAAACAAAAAGTGGAACGAAATGTTAAAAAAAGTAACTTTAGCAATTACATTATTTGCTTTATTTAGTTATAATGTTAAATCGCAGGAGGTTGAACAAAACCCAATTGACACACTTACAACAACTGTTCAAAAACTGCAATCAGATTTTATTCTTCTTAAAAAATTAAAAATTTCTGGTTATGTTCAAGCCCAGTTTCAAGCTCGGTTCCTCACTCAGTAAACTCCGTTCAGAATTACAAAAGGGATTTTATAACGATATTGCCAGCTTTCACCTATGTCATTCTGAGTGAGCGAAGAATCCACATAATACCTCAATCCTTTTAAATATTAAGACTAACTTTTTTATAAAATGCAAAATACTTTTGTGTTTTATTAACACTGTAATATGTTATTAATATTCTTTTTCTGATATTAATTTACCCTTTTCATCAGACATCACCCATTTCCCTTTACGTTGACCGTTTTCGTAATTCATTTCATATCGCAAAATGCCTTTTTCGTCCCAAATAAACCACTTGCCATCTTTATTTCCTTCTTTATAATTTGCCTCTGCAAGTTTTTGTCCATTTTCATTCCAGGTAACCCATAAACCATCGAACAGTCCATTTTTATATGATTGCTGTTCCTTCTTTTGTCCAGATAAATAAAAAACTGTTGTAATTCCATCTAACTTACCCACTGAGATATTCATTTTTGTAATTGCATCATTATCCTTTTTTTCAAATAACCCAGTGTAAAGTTTATTATTATTATAATATAATCCACCTTTTTCTTCAATCTGTTGTGCAAAAATTAACGAAGAAAATAAAATTAAGCTGATTAAAACTAAATATTTTTTCATGATTAAATAACGTTCTTAATATTTTTTTAAAAAACACAAAATTAACGATACTTTAGTTATTGCACAAATTATAATACCTGTTCTTTAAATAAATAACAAAGATTGCTTAACAGTATACACTATTAAGCAATTCAGAAAGTGGAATTAAAATAGAATTTAATTATTTTTTTGGAGCTAACTTTACTGACAACTTGTTTTCAGAATCGGTTCCAATTTTAATATCAGTTAAAGTATCTTCTTTATAAGAGATATAAGAAACTTTCAAATTATAATTACCAGCATCAGAAACATCTAATTTAAAATTACCATCAAAATCTGTGTACACGATATTATCATTTCCTGATATTTGAATTTTTACTCCAACAAGTGCTTCACCTGTATTAATATCGGTTACTTTTCCTGAAATAAAAGTGGTGTTTGATTTCTTGCTTTTAATATCAGTTGCGTTAGAATTTATAGCTATTACTAATGTTGCGAGAATAATAAATAGTGTTTTCATTTTTTTAATTTTATTTATTTGCAAATATAGATTCTATGTTATTACTCAATGTTAAACTTACGTTAACATTAGATTATTTTTAATTAACAAATTGGTAACAAATTGGTAAAGTTTAAATAAAGATTTGGTAACAGCACTTTTAATACAATAGACAATCTTTGCATCAGTAATTTTAAATTTATTAATCATTTAAATATTTTATTATGAAAAAAAGTTTTTTGTTTTATGCATTAGCATTATTAATTGGTTTTAGTATGAGTTTTACCTCATGTAAAAAAAAGGAAACTGTAGAACCAGAACCAACTCCTGCATCATCTATTATTGAAGTAACTGGCGAAATTACTTCTAACACAACATGGACAGCAGATAAAAAGTATTTATTAAAAGGTTTTGTTTATGTTGTGGATGGTGTTACATTAACAATCAATCCTGGTACTATTATTAAAGGTGACAAAACAACAATGGGCACATTAATTATTGAAAGAGGTGCTAAAATTGAAGCAAATGGTACTGCAAGTCAGCCAATTATTTTTACTTCAAACGCTCCTGTTTCGTTTCGTAATCGTGGCGATTGGGGTGGTGTTGTAATTTGTGGAAAAGCTCCAGTAAACCAGACTAACCCACAAGTTGAAGGTGGTCCACGCACTGTTTATGGCGGTACAGACCCACTTGATAATTCAGGCACCTTAAAATATGTACGTATAGAATATGCTGGTTATCCTTTAATGCCAGACAAAGAACTTAATGGATTAACTTTTTGCGCAGTAGGTAGTAGCACAACTATTGATTATGTTATGGTTTCTTATTCAAATGATGATTCATTTGAATGGTTTGGTGGTACTGTAAACTGTAAACATATAGTTGCTTACAAAGGATTAGACGATGATTTTGATACTGATTATGGATTTATGGGAAAAGTACAATTTGCTGTATCTTTACGTGATAAAAACGTAGCCGACATTTCTGGTTCTAATGGCTTTGAGTCAGATAACGATGCTGCTGGTTCAGATAATTCTCCTTTCACTCATCCTATTTTTAGTAATGTTAGCGTGTTTGGTCCTAGAGCATCTTCATCAACAAAAGATATTAGTGCAAACTATAAAAAAGGTTTGCATATACGTAGAAATTCACGTCTTTGTTTATACAATTCTGTTATAGCAGGTTATCTAGGTGGATTATTACTAGATGGTACAAAATGTGAAACTAATGCAACAAATAGTGATTTACAATTACAAAATGTAACCATAGCTGGTTGTACAGATGCAAGTTCATTCTTTTCAGTCGCCTCAAGCGGTGCAACATGGAGTGCTTCACAAGTTGCAACTTGGTATTTAGGTGCAAATAATGATACTTTAATGAGTAATTCATCTTTAAAAGTAACTGATCCATGGGGTACAACTCCAAATTTCTTGCCTCTATCAAATTCACCTTTATTAGGAACAGCAAGTTTTACAAATCCTAATATAGCAACTGGTTTTGATGTTGTATCTTATCGTGGTGCATTTGGTACTACTGATTGGTTAAGTGGCTGGGCTAACTTCGATCCGCAAAATTCTGCTTACTAATAATCTTTTTTTCAATGGATTTTTGTAAAGGGATGCCTTTTTAAGGCATCCCTTATTTATTATAAATAACAATTCATTAAAACCAACTTAACATTTAATTAAAATTGCGTTAATAATTTTGCAATCATAAAAAGTAAATAAAATGTCTTATTTAAAAACTATTTTAGTCCTTGCATTTATACTAATTAATCTTTATATATCTAAAGCTTCAGATATGGGAAGTATTAAAGGAAATATTAAAGATAAGGGAACAAAAGAAAATGTTTTTGGAGCAAATGTAATTATACAAGGGACAACGCAAGGAGCTTCTACTGATTTTGATGGTAATTTTATAATAACAAACATTAAACCCGGAACATATAAACTAGTTATTTCATATATTTCATATAACCAATTTATACTCGAAAATATTAAAGTAACAAATGACAAAGAAACGATTGTAACAATAGAACTAGAACCCGCTTCCACACAATTAAATGAAATTAGTGTTGTAGCCACAAGAAAAACTGATACCGATATGTCACTTATTAGCTCAATAAAAGAAAGTAATCTTGTAGTTAATGGCATATCAAGCGAAGTAATTCAACGTTCACAGGATAAGGATGCTTCTGAAGTAATTAAAAGAATTCCAGGAATAACAGTAATTGATGGGCGTTTTGTTATGGTTCGTGGATTAAGTGAAAGATACAACTCTACACTACTTAACAATGCAACTGCTCCAAGTTCTGAATCGGATGTTAAAGCATTTTCATTCGATGTAATACCAAGTTCATTAATTGACAATATTCTAATTTTTAAATCTCCGGCTCCAGAACTTCCTGCTGAATTTGCTGGCGCGGCTATCCAGATTTTTACAAAAAACATTTCCGATAAAAATTCAACTACGATAAATTATTCCGTTCATTATAGAAATGGAACGACCTTTAATACTTTTTATAAATACCATGGAAGTTCTACTGATTTTCTTGGTTTTGATAATGGAACTCGCTCATTACCTAGTGATTTTCCATCTCATTTAAATAAATTAGAAGATTTTAATTCTACCAATTTTTCAGACGATCAACAAAAACTACAACAATTGGGAAGAGAAATTAACACTAGCTGGGCTGCAAATAAATTAACTGCAATTCCCGATCAAAGATTCTCATTAGGATTTACAAGGAAGTTTAAGATAGGTAAAACAACTTTGAATAATATTTCTGCTATTAATTATAGTAATACAAGTCAATATTTGAATATTCATAGAAGAAATTATACAGTATATAATTTTACAATGGACCAAAGTGTGCCTGATTTTGATTTTATTGATGAACAATATACAAATACGGCCAAAGAAGGTGTATTGCATAACTGGGCATGGCAAATAAATGAAAACAACAAAATAGAATTCAGAAACATTTTCAATCAAGCAGGATATTCAAAAACAATATTCAGAAATGGAGAAGAATATTATAGTTCGCAAATTTTTAAATCGTATGAATATCGTTTTTTAAGCCGTACAACTTATTCGGGTCAACTTGGCGGGCAACATACGCTTGGTAAAGATTCGAAGAAATTAAACTGGACTGCAGGATATTCTTATGCCAATAGAAATGAGCCAGATCTTCGTAGGCTTACTTCAATTAAAAATACTGATCCATCAAGCCAAAATTATAATCAATATGAACTTGCAATAGGTTCGGCTGCTTCACCTAAATATGCAGGAAGGTTATACATGCATTTAAATGAGAATATTGTTATGGGTTGTGCAAATTATGAGCAGAAATTTAAATTTAATGATTTTAGACCTGAGCTAAAAGCGGGAGTTTATGTTGAAAATAAGACTAGAGTATTTAATGCAAGATTATTGGGATATAAGAAAAGTACTGATAGTACAAACATTAATTTATTCTTATCGCCTAATGAAATTTTTACTGAGCAAAATATTAACAATATAAATGGTATTAAAATCAGCGAATCATCAAACCCTTCCGATTCATATGATGCAGGAAATTTAATGGCTGCTTCATATATAGCTTTTAAGATTCCAGTTACTTTGTTATTTCAAATATATACTGGAGTTAGAGTTGAAAAAAACATACAGACTTTAAACAGTTTTTTGTCAGATAATCCTACAATTCCTGTTAATTATAATAACGATGCCATTAAGTTGTTTCCATCGATAAATCTTTCTTATGATTTAACAGAAAAAAGTCAGTTAAGATTAAGTTATGGAAAAACTATTAATCGTCCGGAATTCAGAGAAATTGCACCTTTTATATTTTATGATTTTGAATTAAATGCTGCTTTTGGTGGAAATCCTAAAATTAAAGACGCTATAATTCATAATTTCGATTTGCGTTATGAACTATATCCCTCAAAATCTGAAACTTTTTCAGCCGGAATTTTTTACAAACAATTTATTAATCCAATAGAGATACGTTATGTAAATGCAGGTAGTGGTTTGCAGTATGGATTTCAGAATGCAAAACAAGCTACAAGTATTGGAGCTGAAATAGAAATGAAAAAGTCTTTTGAAAAACTATGTAAATCTGATAATTTTTTTAAATATTTAAAAAAATTCAATCTTTCTTTAAATGCTTCTTATATAAAAAGTAAGGTGCAATTTGATAATCCTGTTGAAGATAGAGATCGCCCAATGCAAGGACAGTCACCATTTATAGTAAATATTGGTTTGTTTTACCAAAACGAAGAGCAAGGATTAATGATAAGTTTACTATATAATGTTATTGGAAAAAGAATAATTGCAGTTGGACAACCAATGCAAAATGCTAATGAAGATATTCCTGATACTTATGAAATGCCTCGTCATTCGCTTGATTTAACCTTTTCTAAAAAATTGGGCAAACATTTTCAACTAAAAGGCGGGGTTCAGGATATTTTAAATCAGCCTTTTGTTAATACACAATTTCTAAGTTTTACCGGAATAGACAGTACTATAGTAAAAAGGGAACAGGAAACAATTAATTACAAGGTTGGCACATACTTTAGTATTGGTGCTAGTTATAGTTTTTAATTTGTTGTGAATTTACATTTTTTTCTTAAAGTAAATGTAACTACTCAGCCACTAAATATGGAATTTTTGCCACAGATTGCACAAATTTACGCAGATTTAAAACCACCAAAGGTGGTTTATTGGCGAAAATTGATTAAAAAAGATTTTATTTTAATCTGTGACGTCTGCGTAATCTGTGGCAAATATTTGTTTATGAACTCTTTGAACCGGCTGAGTAGTTACAAGTAAATAAACTGTACATTATAAAAAATTTCGATATTGTTTTATAATTAAAAACATAACCATTTGATAATATTAGTTTAACTTATTTACAAAATGATATTGGTAACTTTAATAATGAAAAAACTAGATTTACCCAAATTTAAAAGAAAACTAAAAATAGCACAATTTCAATTTATTACAAAAACAAAAAAGGGAATTTACTTTATTAACCCACAAGATTATAATACATTTAATTATAACGACGTAGGATTTATTGCAAGACATGAAGAAAGTGGACAGATTAACATTATTCAATTTTATGAGGTACAAGAAATTGTAGTAGATGGTAAAAATTTCTTTTTTAAAAGTAATGATTGTCCAAACAATAAAAAATCTCACTTAGAATACACAGATTAAGTTTGCAATTCTTATAAAGACATACAATAAGTGGTATTGTGTAACTTGTTATAATTATTAATAACAATAAGATAATATATCCTTAATAATCAGCTAATATAAATGAAATATTTTTACATTTCACTAACAGTTTTTTAATATGAATCTGAAAGAGACACAAAACTCTGTTTTAATAGTGGATGACGAAGAAAGTATTCACGAATTTCTTGCCTATAATTTAGTGAAAGCTGACTTCACTGTATACTCAGCAAGAAATGGTGTAGAAGGTTTAAAGCTGGCAAAAGAAAAATTACCAAGCATCATTTTATTAGATATTATGATGCCTGAAATGGATGGTATAATGACTTGTATTGAAATGCGTAAAGAACCAAAGCTTAGCTCTACACTAATTTTGTTTTTAACAGCTCGCAGTGAAGACTATTCACAAATTGCCGGATTTGAAGCAGGTGGCGATGATTATTTAAAAAAACCTGTTAGTCCAAGAGTGCTGATTGCAAAATTAAAATCAATGTTGTCAAGAAAAAACACAGCATCAATGATTATAAAACAAGAAGCAAATGTTTTATTACGTGGTAAATTATTAATTAACCGTGAAAAATATGTGGTAATTGTTAACAATAAAGAAGTAAATCTTCCTCGTAAAGAATTCGAATTGTTGGCAATGTTAGCATCAAAACCAGATAAAGTATTTACCCGCGACGAAATATTTAATAAAATTTGGGGTGATAATAATTCTTCAGGCGAAAGAACTATTGACGTTCATATTAGAAAACTTAGAGAAAAATTAGGAGAAGACTTTATAAGAACTCAAAAAGGCGTTGGATATAAATTTATGGATTCTTAATTCTAATTAAATTAACATTATGCAAATTAAATACATTAAAAATCAACAATTTATTAATGCAAAAAAAACTATTAATAATAGACGACGAAAATGACATACTTGAATTTGTATCCTATAATTTCAAAAAGTATGATTATGAAGTTTACACTGCTTCTAATGCAAAAGAGGGGATTGAAAAGGCAATACTGTTTATTCCTGATGTTATAATTGCCGATATACGAATGCCCGATGTTAATGGAATTGAAATGTGCAGAAAAATGAAAAAAAACGAAATACTAAAAAACATTCCGGTTGTTTTTCTGACAGCTGATGGTGACGAATATTTAGCTATTTCTGCTCACTATGCTGGTGGAGCACAATATATAAACAAGCCGGTTTCTTTAAAATTATTATTAGGGACTGTAGCTGAAACTATTAATGAAAAGTTGTAAAAATTAATAATAGCTTGAAAATGAGTATTGAAATTGATACTGAAAAATACATTGTATTAAAAGACGGAGTTAGATTAGAATTACCACTAAAAGAATTTGAGTTGCTTCATTTGTTGTCTATTTCTCCAGGGAAAGTCTTCTCTAGAAAACAAATTTATAATATAATATGGGGGGAAAACTCAAATTCTAAAGTAAGAACAGTTGATGTTCACATTTTATTACTTCGAAAAAAGTTAGGATTAAATTCTATAAAAATGATAAGAGGTGTTGGTTATAAAATTACAATTGAAAATGTTTCAATAAAATAATAATAATATCATCATGACACATTTAGAAACAGAAATTCAGGAATTAAAGACAAACATTGTTGAAATGTGGAATATTGTAATAAACCAGATTAGTAAATCTCAAATTGCTTTAAAAAATTTTGATAAAAGTATTACTTATAATATTCAGGTTAACGAAAAAATGTTAAACACTTTAGAATTGAAAATTGATAAAGAATGTGAAAGTATAATTGCACAACACAATCCTATTAATGCTGACCTTAAATTTGTTTTAGTCGTTCTTAAATTAAATAACAACTTAGAAAAAATTGGTGATTATGCCTATAGTATTTCAAAATTAATTGAAGAACAGGAATTGCCATTTTCCGAAAAACTATTAAAATCATGCAAAGTATTTGAGATGTTTGAGATTTGCGTTAATTTATTAATTGATACTCTTGATTCCTTCGAAAATGAAAATAAAGAATTACTCATCACAGTTTTTGGTAAAAAAGAAACTTTTAAAAAAATTAATTCCGATGCCAGCCAAAAAGCAGCTAGTTACACAAAAAACATTCAAGATAATGTTAATTTAACAATAAGTACTATCAATATTATCAGAACATTAGATATCGCTTTCGATAATATTCAGAATATTGCAGAAGAAATGAATTTCTTTCTTGATTTAAAAAAATAAGAAATCTTAATAATTCCCAAAATGAGAAAATTTTATAACAATTAGTAAAAACATGGATTTATTTTTAATAAGCCTCACGTCTTTATTTTCTATAATTAACCCATTAGGTACAATTCCTCTTTTTGTTAGCTTAACAAAGGATAAAACAAATAAAGAAAAGGCTAATATTACTATTAAGACAACTTTCAGTGTTTTTATCATCTTAATTATTTCCTTTTTTTTAGGAAAATATCTGCTTGTTTTTTTTGGAATTAGCTTGCCATCTCTAAAAATTGCAGGGGGATTAATTATTGCATCTTCTGGGTTTGCATTGTTAACCGGTTCTTTTTCAAAACATAAAGGCATGAAGAAAAAAGTTAAAGAAGACGCCTTTTCACGTTCTGAAATTTCATTAACACCATTAGCCATGCCTATGTTAGCAGGACCAGGAACAATTTCATTACTAATTACTTATAATCAAGTTTATGTTGAGTTAAACGATAAAATAATTTTATTTCTTTCTATTCTTACTATTTCAATCTTGATTTTTATTTTACTAAAAAGTTCTAACTTCATTGTTAAAATATTAGGTGATTCTGGTATTAACGCCTTATCCAGAATTATAGGTTTTGTTTTAATTGCAATAGGTATTGAATATATATTATCAACTATAATTTCATTGTCAAAATAACATAAAATCATTAATCTTTAATAAAATGGAACCTCAAAAAAAAATGGTAAAAAAAACATTGAAACATAAGCTAATTGTGCTCATTGATGCTTTTTTGAAATCAAACTCCACAACGGAAACAAAAAAGATTCACAAAGCAGTTAGGGAAGCGAGTAAAATAATTGCAAAAGCTATAGCACAATCACTGAAAGAAAAAAAACTATTGAAAAAGGAACCCGTAAAATCTGCTCTTAAAACAACGCCGAAAACAATAAAAAAAAAGGAGTGATTGAGAAAAATATTTCACAATTGAAAAAGGAACAATTCTGTTTTTTGTAACAAATAACACAATTAAAGATGCCTCCAAAAATAGAAGTACGTCATGCTAAACCTGTCCCAAACATGGAGTCGAATGATAACGTCTCAAAAAACGAAGCTTTTTTTGAGCTCACTCAAATTATAATTTAATTTTTAAAGTGTTGTTGAAATCTATTCGCTATTTGCTTAATTCAAATACATCTCTCACAATAACGTTATTTGAATATTTAGGCATATTTAATTTCCCTTAAACTTGAATTTTTTATTGTCTATTGTTATTTCAAGCACCTCTTCAAACGGAACAACATCAAATTTATTGTTTTTATAATTTCTAGCAATAAATCCTTCATCAATAAACGATGAAAAGTTTTGTACGTTAATAAAAACAACTTCACTAATGGTTTTTACTTCAAACTGGTTTTTGGCAATTTTTAGAAGTTGCTCAAATATTGTAAAATTTAAGTTTTCCATGTACAAATTTATCAACTTTCATAAAACGTACTGTTAAATTTATGTTACATTATTATTATTGTTACATTAATGTTTCTTGCAATATTAAACTCATTATATTGTTAATATATAATATTCTCCCCTTAATTTATTTTTTTAAAGTCAATAAATTTTAAATTGAATTATTTTTTTTTATATTTATAATAACTGATTTTAATGTAAAACTATCATTTTTATAAATCAATGTTTTGATTAAAATAACATTAATACTTAACAAACTATTAATATTCAATTAAAACATCCTTAACATTCAGGTAACACTGTTTAATTTAATTTGTATCAAAATTCAAATATAAATTTTATGAAAAACAAAATGTGGAACAAAACGTTAATAAAAGCAACCTTAGCAATTACATTATTTGCTTTATTTATTTATAATGTTAAATCGCAGGAGGTTGAACAAAACCCAATTGACACACTTACAACAAGTGTTCAAAAACTGCAATCAGATTTTATTCTTCTTAAAAAATTAAAAATTTATGGTTATGTGCAAGCACAGTTTCAAACTGCCGATTCAATGGGAATTTCGAGTTTTGCCGGGGGAAGTTTTCCAATAAATTCAGATAAGCGATTTATGGTTCGTCGCGGCAGATTAAAAGCAGCATACGATAATGGACTTTCGTTATTTGTTTTACAATTTGATATTACCGAAAAAGGCATGGGAATAAAAGATGCTTACATGAAAATTACTGAACCATGGATGAAAGCTGTTAGTTTAACAACTGGAGTTTTCGATCGTCCTTTTGGATTCGAAATATCTTATTCATCAAGCTCAAGAGAAACACCAGAAAGAACAAGATTATTTCAAACAATTTTTCCGGGCGAAAGAGATTTAGGTGCAAAAATCACAATTCAGGCACCAAAAACTTCGAAATGGAATTTTTTGAAAATTGAAGGCGGATTATTTAACGGAACAGGTGGCACTGCAAGCGATTTCGATTACAAAAAAGATTTTATTGGAAATATCGGAATTAACAAAACAACTAAAAACGAAAAAATAAATTATGCCGTAAGAGCATCATATTATAATGGTGGCTATCGTCAACCAACAAAATACATTTATAATGGTTTTGAAACATTAACAAATGGCAATTTAGGTTATAGCGTTGATTCAACCTCAACAAACAAAGGCAAAATTGCAAAAAGAGAATATATTGGTGCCGATGCTCAAATAAACATTGATTTTCCATTTGGATTAACAAGTTTACGTGGCGAATTTATTCAAGGAACCCAACCAGGAACTTCGTTAACTTCAGCAAGTCCATCTGATGCACCAACAACCGATACTTATATAAGAAAATTTAATGGTGCGTATTTTTACTTTTTACAAAACATTATGCAAACAAAACATCAATTTGTTTTAAAATACGATTGGTACGACCCAAACACAAACGTTAGTGGCGACGAAATTGGAAAAAGCGGAAGCAAATTAAATAACAACGATTTAAAATACACAACCATTGGAATTGGTTGGGTTTACCGTTGGGATACAAATGTAAAAATTACAGCTTACTACGATTTTGTTAAAAACGAAACTAGTAAAAACCTTGCCGGATATACAAAAGATTTAAAAGACAATGTTTTTACCCTTAGAATTCAATACAAGTTTTAACATTAACTTAACAATTGATTAACCATTATTTAAGTTTAAGGAAATATACAGTTAATACTATAAAACGAAATTTGTAACATAAAAAATAAAGAAAATGAAAGCAAAAATTAAAATCACAACAGTACTTTTTTTATTATCAATAATAAGCATAAGTACATTTTCACAAATCCTTAAAATTAAAGGAAGTGACACAGTTTTACCTCTTTCGCAAAAAGAAGCCGAAACTTATATGAAAAAAAACAAGTCTGCAAAAATAACTGTAACAGGTGGTGGCAGCGGGGTTGGGATTGCAGCTTTTCTAAACGGTTCTACCGATATTGCAATGGCTTCAAGAAAAATAAAAATGAGCGAAAAAATGAAATTACAAGATGCCGGAAAAGCATACAAAGAAGTTGTAATTGCTAACGATGCACTTTCGGTTATTGTAAACCCTGCAAATAAAATCAGCCAACTAACCCGCGAACAGCTTGAGGGAATTTTTACAGGAAAAATAACAAATTGGAAAGAAGTTGGTGGTAATGATGAAAAAATTGTTGCTTATTCACGCGAATCGAGCTCAGGCACATTTGAGTTTTTTAAAGAACATGTTTTAAACAACAAAAATTATGGTACGGCAATTTTAATGATGCCCGCAACTGGAGCGGTTGTTCAATCAGTTAGTCAAACAAAAGGAGCAATTGGATATGTAGGATTTGCTTACATCGAAAAAAATGTAAAACCATTAAAAATATCTTACGATAAAGGCAAAACTTTTATTGAACCAACGGTTGCAAACGCTAAAACAAAACTTTATCCGGTTGTTCGTCCTTTATACTACTATTACTTAACAAAAGATGCCGCAAAAGTGAAGTCATTAATCGATTTTATTTTATCGACCGATGGACAAAAGGTTGTTTCCGAGGTTGGTTATATTTCATTAAAATAGTTAATGTTAACATGAATCTTTCTATTGATAAAGAAAAGTATTTAGTAACAAAGGATAACGTAGAATTAGTTTTACCTAAAAAAGAATTTGAAATCCTTTTGCTGCTTTGTTCGATTCCCGGAAAAGTGTTTTCGAGAAAAACAATTTTCGAAATGGTTTGGGGGAACAATTCAAAGTCAAAAGACAGAACTGTTGATGTTCATATTTTAAACATACGCAAAAAGTTAGGTAACTCAATAATTATTACAATTAAAAGTGTTGGATATAAAGTTTCAACTCAAAACTCTACTATTAATATAATATGATAAAGTTCTTTAAATCAACATTCGAAAAAATTATTGAGGGAACTTTGTTTTTAAGCAGCACCATAACAACATTGGCTATTGTACTCATTATTGTTTTTCTTTTTCGTGAAGGTATTGGCACTTTTAATCAATCGCCAATTGAAGAGGGTTTTTCGTTGGTTGTAAACAAAAATAATCCGATAAATGAATTATCGGCACAACAAATAAAAAACATATTCGATCAAAATATAACAAATTGGAAAACAGTTGGCGGGAATAAAGATTCTATAATATTGTTCAATTTAGATAATATAAGCAACTTTTACTCTGACTCGGCTATTGGCGAAAATTTTGAATTTTTACCACAATGTATAAGCGATTATACTGAAAAACATTCGGGAGTTGTAGCTTTTGTTTCAACAAGGTATACAGGAAAAGGTTTTACAGGAAAAATTTTAACAACTCCAAAAGTTACAATCACACAATTTATTTCACAAAAAGAATGGTTTCCAACTGCTCAGCCTGCTGCACAATTAGGGGTATTAGCTTTAATTTTAGGAACATTATGGGTAAGTTTTGGTGCTATTGTTATTGCACTTCCATTAGGATTGGCAACTTCAATTTATATGGCTGAAGTAGCAAATCCAAAAGTTAGAAATTTTTTAAAACCACTTGTCGAATTATTAGCCGGAATACCATCTGTTGTTTATGGCTTTTTCGGATTAGTAATTATTGTTCCGGGAATACAAAAATTATTCGATTTACCTGTTGGCGAAACAGCTTTAGCTGGCAGCATTGTGTTGGGAATAATGGCACTACCAACAATAATTACAATTTCTGAAGATGCTTTAAGAACTACTCCAAAAGCAATGAAAGAAGCCAGTTTAGCATTAGGTGCTAACAAATGGCAAACAACAGCAAGAGTTGTTATTCCATACTCAAGTTCTGGAATTACCGCTGCTGCCATTCTTGGAATTGGAAGGGCTATTGGTGAAACAATGGCTGTTTTAATGGTTACTGGAAACGCTGCTGTTATTCCACATTCGTTTTTAGAACCAGTAAGAACAATTCCTGCAACAATTGCAGCAGAATTAGGCGAAGCACCTCAAGGGGGACTTCATTATAAAGCATTGTTTGCACTTGGTTGCATATTGTTTATTATTACAATGGCAATAAATCTTATTGTTGGATATGTTTCATCTAAGAAAAAGTATAATACAAGATGATAATTAGTAAGAAAGTCATACGGAATAAGAATTTAAAAGAGAAAATTGCATTCAACATTTTTCGGGTTTTTAGTGCAATTGTGGTTTTAAGTTTAGTTGCAATTTTGTCATTTATTATTTATAATGGAATTAGCGTTATAAACTGGACTTTTTTAACCGCCATGCCCGAAGATGGCATGACAAAAGGTGGAATTTTTCCTGCTATTGTAGGTACTCTTTGTTTAGTTGCCGGAAGTATGATTTTTGCAATACCTATAGGAGTTTTTTCGGGAATTTATATTAACGAATATACAAAAGACAGTTTTTATAAACGCTTTATAAAATTAATGACAAATAATTTGGCAGGTATCCCCTCTATTGTTTTTGGATTATTTGGAATGTCGCTATTTGTAAACACATTGAGATTTGGCGATTCAATTATAGCAGGTTCGTTAACTTTAGGATTAATGGTTTTGCCTGTTGTTATTAGAACTACCGAAGAAGCATTAAAATCGGTTGATAATTCATTCAGACATGGAAGTTTAGCATTAGGTGCCACTAAATTACAAACAATACGCAAAGTAGTATTACCAATGGCTTTCCCCAATATTATTACAGGGATAATTCTTTCGGTAGGCAGGGTTTCGGGCGAAACGGCACCAATTTTATTTACTGTTGCGGCATATTTTTTACCAAAGTTGCCTTCAAGTATTTTCGACCAGGTAATGGCTTTACCCTACCATTTATATGTAATTTCAACCAGCGGAACAAATATCGAAGAATCCCGTCCAATTGCGTATGGAACCGCTTTAGTTTTAATAGGATTTGTACTAATTGTTAATCTTGCTGCAAATGCTTTAAGAAAATATTTTGGGAAAAAAGTAAAAATGAATTAAAATGGAACATATAATAACAACCGAATTGGTTAGTTTGTTTTATAGCGAATTTCAAGCATTGAAGGATATTTCTATAGATTTTTTACCAAATACTGTTACAGCATTAATTGGTCCTTCGGGTTGTGGAAAATCTACTTATCTTCGTTTATTTAATAGGATGAACGATTTAATTGATAATGTTAAAATTACCGGTAAAGTAACAATTGAAGGAGAAGATATTTATAAAAAAGACACAAATATTGTTGAGCTTAGAAGAAAAGTTGGAATGGTTTTTCAAAAACCAAACCCTTTTCCAAAATCTATATTCGAAAATGTAGCTTACGGATTAAGAGTTAATGGCGTTAATGATATGTCTGTTTTAAAAGAGAAGGTTGAATTTTCTTTAAAACAATCTGCATTATGGGACGAAGTAAAAGATAAATTAAAAAAATCGGCTTTCGAATTGTCGGGCGGACAACAACAACGTTTATGTATTGCCAGAGCATTAGCAATTGAACCATCAATAATTTTAATGGACGAGCCAGCATCGGCACTCGACCCTATTTCTACAGCAAAAATCGAAGAACTAATATACGAGTTAAAAAATAATTATACTATTGTTATTGTAACCCATAACTTACAACAGGCAGGTAGAGTAAGCGATTACACTGCATTTTTTTACATTGGCGAACTTATTGAAAAAGGCGAAACAAAAGAATTATTCATCAACCCTAAAAATATTAAAACTCAAAATTATATAACTGGTAGATTTGGTTGATTATTATCAAAAAACAAACTAATAGTTTGAAGTTTAATGGTTTTAGTTTTTAGCAACTCGAAACTAAAAACCTTAAACCTTTAATATAAAACATAAACAGACAAAAATAAATTTAAAACATCTTATATGACTCATTTAGAAACAGAAATTCAATTACTAAAAAGAAACATAGTTGAAATGTGGAATTTAGTTAATAACCAATTAGATAAATCGCAACAAACACTTTCCAATTTTGATAAAGATTTAATTCACAATATTAAAGTTAACGAAAAAATGGTTGACACATTTGAGTTAATGATTGATAGAGACTGCGAAAACATTTTGGCTCTTTATAGTCCAGTTGCTATTGATTTGCGATTTGTACTTTCGGTGTTAAAAATCAATTACAATCTCGAAAGAATTGGCGATTATGCAAGTGGCATAAGTAAATTAGTTGACGATTTAGAAAATCCTATTTCAGAAGAATTAATTAACTCAACTAACATATTTGTAATGTTTAATTTATGTCAGGAACTTTTAAAAGACAGCTTAAATTCATTTGAAACCGAAAACAATTGGGAAACCCGAAATATTTTAGGTCGCGATAAAGCCATAAATAAAATTAATAAAGAAGCTACTAAAATTGTAGCCGACTATATTATTAAAAAGCCTGAAGATGTACTGATTGCAATGAATGTTTTGTCGGTTATTAGAAAACTCGAACGTGTTGGCGACCACATTCAAAATATAGCCGAAGAATTAATTTTTTATATGGAAGCTAAGGTTTTAAAACACCAGAAAAAAAAGAAAAATTAATTTTTTAAATTTAATAAATGAGTCAGTTCTAAAAAGGTCATTTTTCGTTTTTCAGCAATTTTTTACTCCCGCATAAGCGGGAGAAATTGCTGAAAATCAGACTCCCTTCAGAGCCTGTCCTGAGCGAAGTCGAAGGAGTTGGGGTAAAACTGATTTTCAGAATTTCACGACTTTGATTGCTTTTTATACTGGACTCATAAATTGGTGCTATCCCATAGAGAGGATTATAGCTTGGTAAAAAGAATATCTATACCTAATAGAATATCCTGAAAGGACTAACACAGGGGTTATCCCTAAGCTGTTAAAAATTTAAGTTTTTCAAAAAAAAAGCTCCCCCAGTTTTTATTTTAGCCAGTACATAAACAACTTGTTAGTTGGTCAAAACAATTGATATTAAAAACAAAGTGCATATAAAATTAACATCTTGTGTTGCTTGTCAGCCGTTTTGACCTATTATACCTAAGGGCTTATTAGTAGCATGAGTAATATCTTAATATATACATATAAATTAGGTGGTATTCTTTCATTCTACATTTTGCGGTTGAAAATTCTATATTCTACATTTTTAAAAGCAAAAGACAAATAATTCACCCCGTTAGATAGTTTAATTTTAATAGTTGTTCCTGTTTTTTAGTTTTATCTAACGGGGTAAATGTAAAATGTTGAATATCCAATGTAGAATTTTAACTGCAACTATTGAGAAAATACTAACAAGGTACAAAAAACCGGGAGAACTTTTTTTTCAAATATAGTGAATTTTTAACGGCTTAGGTTGTCCCTATCGGGACAAATTAAAGTGGTAATTATTGTGTTTTACCAAGCATAAGCCCCTTTGGGGCATTACAAGAGTGCCATCCCCCTTCTTTTAAATTTCATATTTATTCGATTTTTACAGGCATTTTGATACAATTTGCATGTTTTAAGTCAGTTAGTAATGATTTATTATATTAACTGATGTTACGCAAAATTTATATAGAGATATGGTTATCATTGTTAATATATAAATCATGCGAATTAAGAGTTGAATTTTTTTTTCGTTCCGTTAGGAACGGTATATTGGTAGAAAATATAATTTAATCCAAATTATAGTTCCGTAGGAACGAAATAATTTAAAATATATCATACCTACGGCATTTGTATGGTTGATGTTATTTGTTTCTACCAATATGTTGTCCCTACGGGACTTTTAGATTCTATCCCGAAGTTTCGTAGCTACCGGTTTTAATCCTTAATTCGCATAAATCACAATATTATAATTGGTAATTAAACTTTCTATGAAATAACTAAAGAGTCTGTCTTTAATATCAGCATTTTTAATTTATAGAGTATAGTGGTGTAGGGAACTTTCCGAAAGTTAACGGCGCCATAGCCTTTGCAAACTTTCGGAAAGTTACATTGACGGCTAATTGCTTATACCATATACCTTTATACCTTATCTTCATAAGTTCAGAATTAAAAATATGACATAAATTTGCGTTTTTTTCTACTTTATAGACAAGCACTAATTAGTGTCTGTCCATAAAGTCGAGAGTCTGAACTATAATGTTCGAGTTTGAGGCTTGCGAAGTTTTGAAAACCAAGGAGTTTACCACTGCCATTGTTTGTGTCCTCACAAACAATGACGGAATGACCCCGTAGCGAAGCGTACTGGGGCATAACGAAAAAATCGGACATTATAGACAGACTCTAATTATTTTCTTTCACGGCAACCTTTTACATCCCATAAAAGTCTTATTTAAAAAATATTTATTTGTTTAATAAATTAATTTTTATAATTTTGTCCCAATATCCTAAAAATATTTAATATGAAAAACAAAAAAGAAAAGGATAAAATAATTGAGAATTTTATTCCATGTTTAAAAGAATGGGAAAGTCCTGAAATAAATGAATTAACTATCATTAATACAATGAATGGTGGGTACTATAATGATGATGGTACGTTTGCCCCCACTTTATCTTAAATGCTGTTTATTAAAAAAAATCTATATGAAAAAACTATTAATATTTAGTTTGTTATTATTTATTTTAACTATTACTGCCAATTGTCAAAATACAGATTTGTTGTGGGTAACTCAATTTACTGGTGCAGGTCAGAATCAACCAATAAATATGGTATCAGATGCATCTGGAAATAGTTACGTAATTGGCAATTTTACAACAACTGTTAATCAGGACGCATTTACATTAAATACTTTTGGTGGTCAGGATGTGTTTTTTGTAAAATATAATAAAAACGGACAAGTTATATGGCTTAAACAGATTGGTGGTACTGGAGCAGAAGTAGCTTCCAGTATTGCTATAAGTAATGATGGAAATTTTGTTTATGTTTCCGGAACAACTAATGGAACATGCGGTTTTGACGGAAATAATATTACAACTTCTGGTCTAAATGATATTTTTTTAGCTAAATATTCTACAAGTGGAACACTTGCTTGGGTTCATAAATCCGCTTATGGTGCACAAGCTCAGCTAAACGGTTCAATAACAATTGATAAAGACGAAAACATAGTTCAGGTAGGTGTTTTTAATACTGATGTAACATTTTATCCAGGAACAATTACACTTGTTCCAGTATTATTTCCAGCAATTCGTCAAAATTTTATTGCTAAATACGATTCTTCAGGAAATGCTATTTGGGCAAAAATGATTGAGGGTGATTTTTCAACTTCTTTTTTTAGGTCAATAAGTACTTATGAATTTGGATATTTTTTTAGTGGACAATGGGCAGGTAATTTATATACAGACATTGGAATATACGCAAGCAATTCAAGTAGTTTAGATGGTTTTTTATATAAAACTGATACAGCAGGCAATGGCTCAATTTTTCGTAAAATAAATGGAACCACAGATGAGTTTGTATATAGACACCGTTCAGATGTAAATGGGTATCAATTCCTTACAGGATATTATAACAGTCCCGCTTTAACTGTTGATTCAACTTTAGCATTAACTTCTGTTCAAACTTTCCCTAATGCAGGTAGTAACGATATTTTTTATGCTTGTTATGCTCCTGATGGTACCTTGCAATATGCAAGGAGTTATGGTTCAATTGGTGATGACCAAGGACTTGCTGTTTATCCAAATAACGACCACGTTATAATTGGTGGACAATATACAGGAGCTATTAATTTTGACAGTTTTAATCTTACAAACTCTGGTACAGACGCTTTTATGGTTGAAACTGACAGGTTTGGAACTGTTTTATCTGCAAAAAGAGCTTATGGTACAAATACAGATATTACAAAAAGCTCTAATATAGATGTTGACGGAAATAATTTATTTGTTGGTGAATTTTATTCTAACCCATTAAATATTGAAGGGAGACTTTTAGTTCCTTCGGGAGGTGGTTTACGTGATATGTTCATTTTAAAATTTGGTACAATTACTATAACTCCAACAGTTACAAATATATTATGTAATGGTGATACAACGGGGCAAATTAGTATTGCGGTTACCGGCGATGGAACACCACCTTATACATATTTATGGAGTAATGGTTCAATAAATGATACAATTATTAATTTAGCTGCCGGCTGGTATAAAGTTACTGTTACAGATGCTAATCTTGCAACAAAAGTTGATTCGGCACAGGTAACTGAGCCATCGGCAATAGCTGCAGTTTTTGCAGTAACTAATACTCTTTGCCCAACTTCAACTGACGGAGCAATAAATTTAACTCCGTTAGGCGGAGTTTCGCCATATACATATTTATGGAGTAATGCAGCAATTACAGAAGATATTTCTGGGCTTGCTTCGGGCTGGTATTATATTACAATTACTGATATTAATTTATGTACAAAAGTTGACTCTGCTCAGGTATTAAACCCTGCATCTATGCTCCTTACAGGTTCGGTTACAACACCAACCTGTATTCCCGGTGGCGATGGTGCTGTTGATTTAACTGTATTTAATGGAACAGGTCCTTATACTTATTTATGGAATGATGGTGCTTCAAGCACAACTCAGGATATTAGCTCACTTGTTTCCGGAACTTATAGCGTTACAGTTACTGATGCAAATTTATGTACTGTTACAGGAAGTTACGATGTAATTAATCCTTCTGCACCACAGGTAACTTATACAAAAACTGATATTTCCTGCGTTCCGGGTAATGATGGTGCAATTGATGTTTTAGTTAGTGGTGGTACTATACCTTATACTTACTCATGGTTTGATGGTCCATTAACACAAGATAGAACCGGATTGTCTGCAGGAACATATATTTTAACTGTTACCGATGCTGCAAGTTGTTCGGCTACAACTGCTACAATAGTTTTGTATAATCCTGCTTCTCCATCAATCTCTTTTGTAAGCACAAACCCAACATGTGTTCCGGGAAATGATGGTGCAATTGATTTAATAGTTTACTCAGGAACTCCTGCTTATACGTATAACTGGACAGGTAGCTTAATTACCGAAGATATTTCTTCACTTTCAGAGGGAACATATACTGTAACAGTTACCGACAGTAAAGAATGTACGGCTATTGATTCAGCTACAATTGCCCGCCAGTTTCCAATTGCTACTATAACTCCAAACGGAGCAACAACATTCTGTGATGGACAAAATGTAATTTTACAGGCAACTATGGCAAGCGGTAATACTTATCAATGGCAGGAAAGCGGTGCTGATGTTGCCGGTGCAGTAATTTCAGCTTATACTGCAACAACTTCTGGAAATTATACTGTAATTGTGAACAATTCAAACGGTTGTGCTGATACTTCTGCAATAACATCTGTAACTGTAAATCCATTGCCAACAATTTATAATGTTACGGGTGGTGGAAGTTTCTGCTCAGGTGGAACAGGTGTTTCGGTTGGGTTATCTTCGAGTGATTTAACTGCAGATTACGAATTGTTTTTAAACGGTGTAACAACTTCAAATATTTTAGCAGGAATTGGTGCTGCTTTAGACTTCGGACTTCAAACAAGTGCTGGTATATACACAATAGTTGCAACTGATGCAACAACAAGCTGCACATCAACAATGAACAGTTCAGCAACAGTTACTGTAAACTCTTTACCA
>MENF01000120.1 GCA_001769035.1 Bacteroidetes bacterium GWA2_32_17 | reverse complement strand
AAACTTGGAATTTGGGATTTGGAATTTGGAGCTTTATACTATTATTACGATATTATAGACAAGCACTAATTAGTGTCTGTCTGTCTGTAAAGTCGAAAAAATTTGTAAATTTATATCATATTTATAATTCAGAACTTATGGGAATAAGGTTTAAAGATATATGGTACAAGCAATTAGCCGTCATTTCCGTAACTTCTCAATATCTATAGGTAAAAAGATTTGTAATTGTATTGAATAACTCATGTTACGCAAATAAAAAATTTGTCTCGCAAAGTCGCCAAGTTCACAAAGTTAAAAAGTGGCTAAAAAAATCATTAATGATTTTTTTATTGCGTGCTTATTATAGCCATGCTATATAAAAGCAATTGGTGTATTAATTGAAATTACTTATAAGTTCGCAAAGTTTAAAAAAAAATAATAAATTATTTTTTCTTGGCGTACTTACCGCCTTTGCGAGAAATAATCATTGTGAGAAACTTTTTACGTAACATCAGTGAATAACATATAACAAAAAATAATAAATTAAAAACTGAAAGCACTTTGAAGTCGTTCATCAAGGTCATAAGGGTTTTGATTTTTCCCGTTTTGCATTTTTTATTAAATGTTAAATGTTTTTTATTTGTTGTTTATTTCTTTTATTTTTACTTGCAAGTATTGAGAAGTTACTCATTTCCTTATACCTTATACCTCTATACCCTATACCTCTATATCCTGTAAATTCCGTTTGCTAAACTTCGCCACCGAAAAGCAATCGCCCAGCAGTTAATTTTCGTTTAAATCTTTTACTAAAACAGGTTCTACTTCATATATTCTTCCCCATTTAATCAATACCCATAAGCGTTCGTGTAAATAAAACAAGATTATTTTTGTGATAATTTCAGAAAAGCCTAATTTAAAAGCACCTATTAATTTATCAGTAACAAGCCACGATAAAATAGTTGAATCAATTGAACCTATAAGTCGCCAAGTTATTCCTTTTAACAAACTTCTCCAATGCTCTACTGTTCCATTTTCGTGTCGTCCAATTTTTATTATATTCCAAAAACGTTCATGTAAAAAATACAATAATACTTTTGTGCATAATTCTAATAAAGCAATTGAACCTGCATGTTTTGGGTTTTGAAAAATAAGCCACGATAATAAAAATGTATCTATTGAACCAAAAATTCGCCAACTAACTCCTTTTGTTATGCTCCTTAATTTCGTATCTTTCATTTATAAATTTTGGGGCAAAGATAAAATATTATTTTATATAGTCCACTAATACTATAGATTTAATAATTTATTAACTATTTTTCATTTAAATCTTTAACGATAAAGCAATACCCACCTTCAAGATTTAAATATCCATAATCGTAACAAAAGTAATATATCACTCCCTTTTTTGTAGTATAAATATGCGTGAAATGATTAAAATTAAATCCTTCCTGAATAAGTTTTTCGCGTAATACTTTTGTTTTATTTTTTTCGGAATGAGTAAATAAAATTTTTCTGTTTTTTCGTAAAATATTATTAATATTTCTCATTAATAAAATTGAATCGCTACGTTCGCGATTATTAAATGAATTTCTGCATGCATCAGAGCAAAACTTTTGGTCGGAGCGTCCATGAAGAGACTCGTTGCATTCTAAACAACTACGTTTAACATTTTCCATTTTATTTCTTAATTAATATATTAAAAAACTCAAAAAATAATCGAACACCTACAGCAGTTCCACCCAATCCTCTATACGAATCTTTAGTGTTTGCAAATGCTGGTCCGGCAATATCTAAATGTATCCAGGGATAACTAGTAAATTTTTCTAAAAATTTTGCAGCGGTAATTGCTCCTGCATATTTGCCACCAACATTTTTTAAATCGGCGATTTTCGATTCGAGCATTTCGCTATAATCGTCCCATAAAGGAAAATTAACAATTCGCTCATAAGTTTCATTCCCTGCTTCTTCTAATAAATCATACAATTTATCTGCATTTTTAGAAAATCCAACAGATGCAACCTTACCAATTGCAGCAATTGCCGAACCGGTAAGTGTAGCAATATCAATAACTAACATCGGATTATATTTTTCAGCATAACAAAGTGCATCGGCAAGAATCATTCTGCCTTCGGCATCGGCATTAAGCATTTCGACAGTTGTTTTGTTCATCATTGTAATAATATCGCCGGGTGCATAAGCATTTCCCGATGGACGATTATCGGTCGCAGGAATTAAGCCTACAACATGAATTGGCAAATTCGATTTTGCAGCAGCATATATAGCACCTGCAACTGCTGCTGCTCCGCTCATATCGCATTTCATATAATCCATACTGTCGGAAGTTGGTTTTAAACTTAAACCTCCGGTATCGTAAACTATTCCTTTTCCAACCAACACAAGCGGCTCATCATTAATAACCCTTTTAGGTTCCCATTCCATAACAATAAACACAGGTGGGTCAACACTTCCCATATTTACAGCAAGCAAACCACCCATACCAAGTTGTGTAATTTTCTTTTTATCAAAAACCTTAACATCAAAACCTGCATCTTTACCCAATCGAACACATTCTTCGGCAAGTTTCTCCGAATTTAACCAGTTTACAGGCTCGTTAATTAAATTTCGACTTTCATATACTGCTAAATTCTGATTTTTAAGTTGTTCCCATTTTTTCTTATTTGGTTTTTCTGAAATAATAATAATTTTTTGTAACGATTCTTTTTTGTTTTTTTTATCAGTTATATATTTGTCAAATTTATAGTTGCTTAACAATAGCCCTTCGGCAAACGCTATTTGAAAATCTTCGTTACCTGTTAAATTTACAATTTGAATTGAAATTTTTTTATTATCTTGTAATTTGTTATTTATTTCATAAGCCGATTTTCTGATGTCTTCTTTTACTTGCCATTGTTTTTTTTTGATGTCGAAAACTCTAAAATAATTCCATTGTGAATACGAATTAATATCTATTTCTTTTTTGTTTTCTTTAAAATTATTCTTTAAAAATTTTATTTCGGTTTTTAATAAGTTCGATGATGCAGAATATTTATAATCGGGCAATATAAAAACTACCGAAATATCGGGTAAAATGTTATTTGAAAATGAAATTGATGGAAACATATAATTAATATTTTGGGTTAAAAATAATGAAAATAATTGTATTTACTCTTTTGAAACAAAATTAATTCCTAAACCTGCTACAAGCTGAATTGACGAAGTAAAAACTTTTGCATAACCAAGAGCAACAGGAATCTTGACATAAGCTAATGTAGTTTTAATCTCTGTATTAAAATAAAGTCTTTTTATCAAATACCATCTTTTCCCCGCACTTAAATTAATGGCAGGACCACTTAAATAATATATAGTGTTTAAAAATGCTCCTTTGTCTTCAAAAGCATATCCGCGAATCTCTGTCTCGGGATGAGTTAAAACAGCTCCTAGTCCAGTTCTAAAAATACAATTAGCTTTATTGATTTTTCCATAATTTATAAAAAACATATTAAAACCATGTGATATACTGAATCGTTTTATTTCAGGTGGTTTATTGCTTAGATATAATTTTTGGTGAATAGCTTCAAGTTCTATTATTCTGTTATTTTTCATTTGACAAAAACGCCAGTCCCAATATGGAGGAAGAGCAAATGGCTCGCTATAAAATTGGGCATTTGAAATTGTTAAATCATTAAATCCTGTTTGATGAATCTTTATATGAGATGGCATGTTATAAGGAGCACCACCACAAAACTCAAACGACCATTTTGTTTGACCATTAATGGAATAATTCCATATAAAAAATAATATAAAAACTCCGTTTTTTATATTCATACAAGAATATGGTTTCTGTATAAAGTATTAATTGAACAAAAATAAATAAAGTTCTCAAAATCCTATTAAAATATTTTTTTTTTGCAAAAAACATTGTTGTCTTTCTTATATCTTTGGATTTTTGAGAAAACATTATATGAGCAGTAGAACTCTATTAAAATTTATTACCGGGTTTGCTTTAGCAGTTCTTGCATTCTATGGAGATTATGGAAAAACTTCTAATACTAAATTAAATTATACTCCAAAAAAAATAATTTGGAACGAAATTGAACGAGGATTGTTTTATGCTGAATTTGATGCACCTATAAAATCAAAAGTAAATGACTCGAAAATTTCAATATTAAAAATTGACCCGAAATATTTTTCATTTGAGCTATTAACTGCTACCGAACACGATAGTTTACGACGAACTGTTGAGCAATGGAGTAACGATTTTAATTTAGTTGCTGTAATTAATGCCGGTATGTTTAACTTATCAGACCATTATACAGGAACGGGTTTTTTGAAAAATTATGAACATATAAATAATGGCAAATTGCGTGGAAACTTTAGAGCATTTGCAATGTTTAACCCAAAATCAAAAGATTTACCTGCAATGAATATTGTTGATATGGAAATTGAAAATTGGGAAGATTTGTTATCGAATTACAACTCTGCGTTTCAATGCATTAGAATGATTGATTGCAATCAAAAACAAGTTTTGTGGAAACCCCGCAAACCTATTTCGAGCAGCATGTGTGTACTTGGAACTGATATTTATAGCAATGTGCTATTTGTTTTTTGTCGTTCGCCATACACAGCAAATACTATGAGTACTTTTTTATTGTACCTGCCCTTAAAAATTTATAGTGTTATGTATTTAGATGGTGGTCCCGAGTCATCGCTTTACGTTAATGCAGGTGATACTATTATTGAAAAAGTTGGCAGCTGGGTTTCGCCCGGTTATGCAAACGATGATAATAACTATTTTTGGGAATTGCCCAATGTTATTGGGGTAAAAAGGAAAACACATGGGCAACCAACGCCGTATGTATTCAAAACAAAATGAACTTTTGTAGTCAAAAAATAAGAGATAATTTTCATTATTTCAAAGTTAAATTTTAATTTTATTGTATTATTCCATCTTTTCTATAATTTCAGAAGCGTTTTTTTTATAAAATGAATCGTTCTTGAGAAGTTTTTTGAATTGTTGAATTGCCAGGTTGGTTTGATTTGTTTTAAGATAACATAAACCTAAATACCAAATAACATCATCATAAAAAGCATTTCGCTTGTCAGAGCTTGCATTTTCGAAATGCCTGATTGCTTCGTCAAATTTATGTAATTCCATGTACGAGAGTCCAGTAAAATATTCTTTTTGAATAATAAATTCTGATGTGGCAGAA
>MENF01000119.1 GCA_001769035.1 Bacteroidetes bacterium GWA2_32_17 | reverse complement strand
TGGAATTTGGGATTTGGAATTTGGAGCTTTATACTATTATTACGATATTATAGACAAGCACTAATTAGTGTCTGTCCATAATGTACGACTTCTGCGTTATTCCCCAGTACGCTGCGCTACGGGGTAAACTCGTTTTTAAAATCAGTCATTCCGCATAAGCGGAACTCCTGATTTTTAAAAAATCGAATGCCTTGAATCCGATAGGGTCTGATTGAAAAAATAAATTTATCCGATAATTATTGTTCTGATTAAATCGTAATTAATCTGTGATGTCTATGAACTTAGCAAAGTGATTTCACAGCTTGCTCCGCTTTTGCGGAGAATATCTTTAAAAATAAAACATAAATACGAGAGCTATTTTATAAACTGATTTTTATTGCCTATCTATTTCAATTTGAAATTTTAATTGAAATAAGCTTAAATATGTTATTTAATATAGCTTTATCTCTAATATCTATTCTTATCCCTCGTCCTTCAGCATATAGTTTTGCATTAAGAAGCTCAGATTTAATATTTTCAGATATATTACTTTTTATTATTTCATCTGTTGCTTTCTGTCCAAATACAAAAGCCACTTTAAAAAATTTATCACGAGGTAATAAATATATTAAAACTCTTTTTTTGTCACTGATTCGAAAACTCCAGCCGTATTTAGGACTTGAAAAAGTCCATTCTTCTTTCGCATTTGGATATGATTTATTTGTAAAACTTACAAGAGTCTGCCAAATATCAAAAGTATCTCCTATTGCTTTCTTTAGGGACTCATTTGCCGGTTTAACATTTCTGTCTGTAAATATACTTTTCATAAATCTTTCTTTTAATTTTAAAATATCACTGCTAAAATTACAAAATTTTTTCCATATAAACTGTTCCGATTACCGGATTATACCTATAGCCATGTATTTCATAAAAACCTAACGAACGATATAGATTTTGTGCCTGAATCATATTTGGTAAAGTATCAAGCCTTATTTTATTATAATTTAGGTTTTTATCAGTTTCAAAAGAAAGTTCTAATAATTTTTGTCCAATCTTGTGTCCCCTAAATTCTGGTAAAATATACATTCGTTTTAATTCAGCTGTTTCTTTGTCTAATTCCCTTATACCAGCACAACCAATTGCAATTATATCATTATACACGAGAAGCAAAGCACCTTTTGGCTTATTGTATTGTTTGTTTATTGTTTTTAATTCTGTTTCAAAATCTTGAAATGATAAGTCAATATTAAGAGAATTAGAGTACTGTTGAAATAAAATTTTACCAACTTCAAAATCTTGATTTGCAGTAGCAGTTTTATAAATTATGTCCATTTTATCAAACCATATTTTACTTTTAATTGATTTTTTGCGTATCTCTGGCACTGAACGTTTGGCGCTTGGAAAAGCTGGGCATTTAGCCGCAGTCGGTGTCAAACCGTTAATATGTTTGTATATTGTTGTCATTGTCAAGTTGCACCACCCGCCCAGTTTTTACCAAACGTGTGTTATGCAGCGTAAATTATTTTATTATTGTCTAGTGATGCTATAATTACAATGGGGACATATTAAAATAGAAGGAAGATTCCCAACACATGCATAAGAAAAAGGCTTATTACAATTTTTACAGAATGCCAAAATACTATGCATTCCCTGATTTGTGCTAAAACCAATGGCCTCCTTTACATTCTCAACTTTTAAATTAGACTTAACATTAGAAAGTTGAGCTGGTCTATTAACTTCCATTCCTACTGCTTTGTCTGCATTTTTAACTTCTGTATTAAAAAAAGAGTCCTTAATAATTAATGGTTCTATTTCCTTGTTTTTTAGTCTTTCAGAAATATTGCTTTCATGCTCATTCTTCATATGTTTTAAAATGTCAACAGTAAAGGTTTCACTTAAACTATCAATCATCTTATGATGTATTTTACACATAAGAATAATGTTTTCGTATCCATCTCTGTCTTGGAATTCTTCCATCCAACGCGATGTTGATTTGTTTTTATCTACAATATGACATTCATCTCCAATAATTACGTTATTGCAATTGTCGTTTTTAATTAATTCTTCGTCACATATTACACCATTAAAACGATAAGAACATCTATTACCAGCCTTAGTCCAAAGAAGTTTTCTGTCGTGATCTGTCATGTTAGATTAGTTTTAATTTTATTTATGCTGCATAACGGATTGGCGGTATGTTTTTGTTGCCGATTTCGAAGCACTGTCCTGTCAAGTTACACGAAAGTTTATTAGATGCTGAAACGCTGAAACCTGCACTGTCTCGGCAATAAAATATACCGCCTGTTACCGCCTGGTGTTCTGTCTTCCAGTCTTGTAAACCATTGTCAATATTGAGATTCCGTGTCATTGTCATTGTGCTTTCTTTCTTTTCTGTTGGCTTGAGTGTCAGCATTTTTTATTTTTTTTAGTGTCGGCAAATTTTTTAAAACAATTTTTTTTGGTGCGTTGGCTTTGCAAGCTCTTTGACAAAGCTTTGGTTGCAGGGTTGGCTCGTGGGGCTTTGGCAATGTGCTTGCAAAATGCGTTGGCTTATTTCAGATGGTCTTTTAATATTTTCCATATTTCAGTATTTACACATTTAATTTCACCTAGTTGTCCTTCAATATTTTTCGTATCAACTAAAAGAACTTCTGATTTTTTCTTTAATTCTTCTGTTGGAATCAACTTTAAAAGTCTTGTCGCTAAAATTTTGTCAACCTTTGCCAATGCACATAATCCTGCTTTTAATTGGTAAAAAGTTAGAGAATGGATGTCTTTTTCTAACCTTGGAATGAAAGAATTAAGTAAAATATTTACTACTTCTTTATTTATCTTGCTTAATCTGTAAAGTGCATCAGCAAATTTCGCAAACTGAATTTCTCCATTATTTGCACATACAAGTGTTTCGGAATATGTTGCAATAATTTTTTCTGCTATTTCCTCATTAATATTAAACGCAATGCTGACGCTATTTATAAAATTTTCTATGTCTGCTTCTTGAATTTTACTTTTGAAAACATTGTGTGCAAACAGGTTATTCAGCATGTCAATTGTTCTCTTTTTGTCAAGGCTATACAAAGGCTTGATAGAGTTGAAAATTGGTTGAATTCTAAATTTTCTAACAAGACATTTTTTGATTATGGTAATGTTATCAACTAAGTTGTAAACCCTTTTTGCATTATCAAAATCAACATTTTTCAGGTACAAGAAAATTGAAGGTAAATCTGTAATTTCCGTATTGCTGTCGTTGATTGCTTTTATTAGTTTTTCGTCTGGAATAAGTTTCACCAACTTTTTACCATAGGAAGAGTCGATTTCATTTATTGCATTTACTAACTGAACCGAATGTTTAATGTTTGAACTTGTGACCCTACCTTCAATAATGTCAAGATTGACTTTTTTTAATAATTTTTTACCTTCCTTTCTGATATCAAGCTGCGAAAACAAGAGGTAAAAAGTGAATAAATCAACAGTCGTAATTTTTGCAGAGTTCAGTTTGTTTATAACAAACTCTTTTTCTAATGTGTGACGGATTAAATTTTGAGCCTTTGATGGTTCAACTTTTTTAAATTCCTTTAGAATATGACCAAATGCCGTTAAAGGTTTATCTTCAAATAAGTTTGATAAAAATTCTAATTCTAACTCCTCAAATATTTCTTTTGAAATAGACTGGTCTATATCATACAAACGAGATAACCCAATTCCTATTTGCTCTACAGATGCTTTTTTTGATTTTCTTTTAAGGACTTTAATATCAACTGAAGACAATATTTCGGAAGTTGTTGCAAAATCAATCTCTTTTAACTCACTCAATGTTTTTGTGATGTAATCAAACTTTTGATAGTGAATTTTTGCCGAAACTCTTTTTATATCAACTGTTTTTAGAATTGCTGTGGCAAGTTCAGGCTTTACCTTTTTAAGTTCTGCAAGTGAATTGCCATAAATACCAAAGTGAATATCAGAATTGAATTTTTGCTTCCATTCCTCAACATTCAAGACATTAATTGCTTTTGCTCTTAATTCATTGTTTGGAAGTAGCCTAATTGTTAGAGTAAGACTGTTTAAAGGATGCTTTTCTAAAAACATCTTTTAATTCATCTGGTTTAAAAGGTGCTAAAACACTTTTGTTTTTTAAATCCTTGAAATTATTCTTATGGGTTTCAATGTAGGATATTGCAGAAGCGTTTTTTGTTCCTCTTTTTAAGATTTCTATCAAGTTCCGGTTACTGAAATAAAGTCTATTGCAATAATCTTCAAAGTTACGCTTCGCAAAAATTCTGATTAACTGAATTAAGTTAACCAATTGGTCAGAATCCATTAAGACAGAATCATAAACAAACCTGAAGAACTGTTTACTGATTATTTCGCTTGATAGTACTTTGTTAAATAGATTAATATTGTCTGAAATTCCAATGTTGTAAAGGAAACTATAAATATTATCTACAAAGCCGTCTGAGTCGCCAACAATCTCATTTAAATAATCCTCAATGTTCTTTAAGTAAAAAGCATTTCTGTCGTTTCTAAATTTTGCATTTAGGGATACGTTGGCTCTAAAAATGGAATCAAGAAGCAACCTTGCAAACATTGAGTGCATAAAAGAATGAAAATTGTTTTCGTTCTTAAATAATAAACCTTTCTTCTTTGATGCTTCTATTTGATTACGGTCTGCCAAAAATTCAATTTCATAGGCATACAAACTGGCAAATTGTTGGATTTTATTTAATTCTGTATGACTTAATCCGTCTAAATAAATTTCATAAATATAATCCTCAATTGTTTTTTCTGTTATTTCAGAGAGTGGCACATCCTTGTATGACCAATATTGCAACATCCAAGAAAGTTTATAAAGATTGCTTTGAGAGTTTTCTAAAGCCTTTTTAATATCTCCAATTTCACGTTGTATGCCTTGACTTTCAAGATAAGATTTACAGTTTGAAATAATCCCAATTGATTTTTTGTAAATATATTGAGGGGTGTTGAAGGATTCTAATTTTAGATTACTTCCTTCGAGTTGCTTAAAAATATCAATATTGTTTTGAATATCCCTTCTAACATCTGAACTTAGAAAACGAGAAGTAATAATAAACTTGAAGGTCGGAAATTCTTCCTCTAATGTTAGAATTTCAGCTCCAAAAGTCAGATTTAAGTGTATATCTTCAATAATGAATACTATATTTTCTTTGTCACTTAGTTTATTCAAGTCGCTTTTGAACCTATCGAAACTCAGTTTTTGTGAAATATTTAGAAAAAAAACCTCATAACCGATTTTGGATAATTGTTGGTATAGTTTTAATGTGGAGATAGTTTTACCTGTAGAAGGATAACCTGTTAACAGAAAATAATTTTCAGAATCGGTTTTAATTCTTTCAACGCAATTGTTTATTTGCTCTATTTCCTCTGGTAAGAAAAAGTAATAATCAGCTTCTAATAATTCAAAAGAGGGGAGAACAAATTTATCAGCATTAAATTTAAATTTTGCTTTTGCAGATTTTAAAATATCTAGCTTTTTTAAGCTATCAATAACAGAATCAATCTTTTTATCAATTACTTGAAGATTCTTTGAGATGTCAAAAATTCTTGCTTTGTAATTTTCTTCAACAAATAACTTTTTCAAGTATTCATTACTACTTGCATAAGTTTTAAAGAGTTCGTAAAAGCTTTCTAATTGCTCATTTTTAGGTTCAATTATGTTAGGATTAGTCTTTAATTCATTTTGTAACTTCTCCTTAGAATGTTTTTCCTCATTAAAAAGAACATACATTGAGTAATGCTCCAAAAGAACCTGTGAATGGTAAAATGGAAATTTGTTTCCGTCTTTTGCAGTAGGATTTTTCTTTTCAAATTCTTCAATGGTTTTGTAAATGATGCTTATAAGTTGATTTTTGTAACTGTCTTTCGGGAAAACTTTACTAATACCTTTATCCAATAACTTTTGTACAGAAAAGTCAAACAAAGTATCTGCTAACTTTTCAACAATTTTACCGATTGCTGCTATACTTAGAAATTCTAACATTTAAAATCTATTTCTTTTATTCAAAGCCAATTATTTAGTTTTCCTCTTAGTCCTTGGACTTTCATCATTTTCAATTATTTCTTTCTTTGGTTTTGCCACTACTCTTTTAACAACATAGTCATTTGGTAAAGCTATAACTGGTAGAACTTTAATTAATAAATCATTATTCCAAGAACGTCTTCTATAATATTCATAGCAAGTAATAAAAAATAATAAAAACATTATAAGTGAATACGGCAGAGATCCGAATCCAAATCCACCTGTATCTATAAGACTATAGCCAAAAATTGAATGAAATTCAAAAATCTTAGGTATAGTAAGTACTAGTGAAATGCAAAAAAGAATTCCAAACGTGAATGCACTACTACGTGAAAGTTTTTCCCATGCATATCGCTTAAGAATGTCACTACCTATTGCTGGCTGAAATCTCAATGCATAGAAGTAAATTGTCCACTTATCCATTCTGTCATCATCTAAAAACTCATGTAGGTTTAATTTTGAGATTTCAGTTTTAAAATTAATATTGTAATCTTTTTCCCTGGTAAACAGTATTTTTTTTCTCCTAAAAAATCTCACAAAATCCCCAATACAATTTGAGAGTGCTTCTGCTAGTCTACCGTATTCATATGCGAGAAAAAGAAATATTATGAAAAAGAAAACAAATACAATTAAAAAGTTTATATCATTTATTTTAAGATACTTAATATGAGTTTCAATAATTTTTGTACCCGTATTACCTAATCCAACAAAAATACCAAGCAGTAAAGTCAAACTTGGTGTCATAAAAACAATTAAGTCATAAAAGAAATTCGGGACTTTTACATTTTCCGATATTTTTGAATCTTCCATTACTCAGCTATTTTTTCTATTAGTGTTAATGAATAATTGTTAGTATCCAATTTGCATTTTGCCCCAATTGGTAACAGTGGATTCTCCAATTTCTTATGACCAAATGTTGGGGCATACAATATGGGGAATTTATGATTACCAATAACTTCGATTAAAGAAGCAAAGTCATCTGTTCGTTTCCATTCATTTATATCCTCTGTTATAAAATCGCCAATTATCATACCTGAAATACGGTCAAAAATACCTCTATTCGATATTGCAGTTAAGTATTGATTAATAATCTGAGCCGCATTACCTGCATCTTCCCAGAAAAAAATTGCTCCATCATAATAACTATCAGGAATATCACTACATACAACGCCTAAAACAAAAGTGCTTAAATTACCACCAATGAGTTTACCTTCTACCTTGCCTTCGAAAATTGTTTTTGTATTAACTTCATCAACTTTTCCTAGAAGATTGCCAACATAAAAATCACCTTTTAGAATTGACAAATTTTCATGTTCAGTTTCGTCTAATTTGCCTAAAACATTAGGACCATAAAATGTTAATAGTCCAGTCTTTGCTGTTATATTGTTAAGTAAAACAGCTGCATCACTAAAGCCAAGAATTGGCTTCTTTTTTTCTTTTACTAATTTGTAGTCAATATAATTTACCAATTGATTACAACTCTTTCCTCCCCAAGACGAAACAAGGGCATCTACTTCATTATCTTCGAGCAATTCGTGAATGTCAGCAACTCTCTCTAATACTGAACCAGCAGTGTAATTCGTAGCTTTAAGTGCATTCTTAGCCAGCTTCACTTTAAACCCATTTGATTCAAGGATAGATATCCCAGATTTAAAGCGACTTACTCTTGTTACTCCAATGGGTTCAGAAGGGGAAAAAATTCCAATCGTAGAACCCGTATTAATCTTTTTAACTTTAATTGATTTCATATTCTTAATTTCTTAAAAGTGGATACTTATTTTCTATATAAACTCTATTTTCTGTTACCGAAATGTCAATATTATCATGAGAGAACCAAATGTCAGGAGGGAAATAATCTGATGGTAGTTTTTTTAACCAGTATGAAGTTCTTTGTTTCATAGCATCAATTAATTGTTCTTTTGTTGTAAGTTTATTTTCAACAGCCAATTCAATAAGTGGTTCAATGACATAAGTGCACACCTTAAAATCAAAAGCAAAACTATGACGTTTTTGATAAAGTGGATCACTAGCAGAAATTACCTTGTAAGGAGTAGAGTCAAAAATTGTTGAAAGTCCTAAAGATTTTCTAAGTTCTAAATCCTTTTCTATTCCCATCATATCTTTTAAGATAATTGTTATGGCATTCCAATCTTGGTCAAACCCAATCAAAATATTTTGAGCATTATATTCGTTCTGAAGTCCAAAATTTACAAGCAACTCAAAATAAGCATCTAAAGTAGGCATTAAAACTTGTTTAAGGGATTTGTCAATCGCCACAGTACCCCAAATATTGAATAACTGTGTACCGAAAGAATCATCTTGTTTACTTTGTCTGTCTTTCGACCAAAATGAAAATAAGGGAATAATATATTTAACATTTTTGATTCTAATGCCCGAAGGTTTAGAATTCCGCCAAACCATACCCCACGGTTCACTACAATTTGTCATTTTGGGGTTAATAAAAATTTTGGCAAAAGGTTCTTCATAAATTGAAATAAAATCACTCAATAAATTTCTTGTTATTCCTTCTTTAACAATATTGGAAATTTCAACTCCCGCAATTGCTCTTATAGGATTGAGTTTTCTATAAATCCGCCCAAGTTTCCCATCATAGTGAAGTTTGACATAATCACTATTATTTTCAGAAATTATCTTCACTGTACGAAAACTTGATGTTGGCGAAACTTCAAAACTTTTATTAACTTCTAAAGTACATCCATATAAATCACTATGGTTTATCATGTCTGGATGAATGAAAAATTGATTATGAGCTAAAGGAATCTTTTCTTTGAGAGAACCATAGATTTTAAAGTTGTTTTCATCACTAACTAATGAAAGTAGTTTGAAACTTCTATTTAAACTAAAAGTATCTGTTTTTGATGAAGTTTTGTTAACTTCTGTAAACCCAGAAGGAGAACCATCATTAACATACCTATCAAGGTAAATCAATGATTCATGGGGATTAGTTTCAATTGCCTTAATTTTCATCGTTAATATAATTGATAGAATCCTAAGATTTGAATTTTTTCAAAGTCATTTTCGTTTTGTAAGACTATTACACATCCATTCTTCACTTTAAAGCCATTTGACCTTCTTTTGTCCATTTTTAAAGCAATGTGAAGAAAAGCTTTTATTACACCTGCATGAGTAACACAAGCTATGTTTATCCCTGGTTTATATAAATTTATAAGTAAAGATTTAACTCTTTCAAAAATTTCCATATCGCTTTCAACCTCATTTACATCATTCCAATCTTGAGTAGGGTCATAAAAATTGTGTTCTTTATTGATTCGACATTCTGTAATCTCCTGTAATTTTAGATTTGTATATTCAGGAGAAACTTTTCTTTCCAATAAGTCTTTACTTAAAACTATCTCAGCATTTGTTGCTTCATTAATGTACTTAGCTGTTTGTTCGGCTCTTAATAAACTACTACTAAGGATCAAATCAATTTTCTTATCGCAAAACCATGTTGACAGTTTTTTGCCCTGTTCAATTCCTTTATCTGATAGCCCAAAATCCTTGTCAGAGCATAGGATTCCTGATTCATTTTCAATTGTTGAACAATGTCGTATTAGATATAACATATGGATAATTTAAAAAATTAATAAAGTTAGTATAATTCCTATAATCGAACCAAGTAGGGTTATGATAATATCTTTGGTTGAAATTTCAAACAATGAAGAATATAAAAGCATAAGAATGTTGTCATTATAAACGATTTTTCCCTTTCTATTCAACTTTAAAAGTCTTCCCTTATTAAATAGCCTATAGAACTCTTTCTTATAGTATTCTATTAATGTATCCTTACTATCATTTAGTTTTGGACAAATATAGTAGAATCCTTTATTTACAACTAAATCATGACGTTGAGAATCAGAGTATGAAAAGAAAAGTTTGTTTTCAGTAATGAGCAAACGATACGTCTCTTTTGATGAAGCTAGATATTTCACGTCTGCCCCAGCTTTAATAAGTAGTTTTATTGCTTCTGAATTAGTAGAATTCTTTTTCATTGGGTTTTTAAGTAACAAAACCTTTGCATTATAACCCGAATAAATCTTATTATGGTATTCAGAAGCCAGTTTTTCTAAGTGTGATTCTAACTCAAGGTGATTTGCTGAAACTACTTTGTTGTTTTCTAATTTAGTTTTAATCCACCTTGCCCTATTAGTTAATACTAAAATTGGTGTATTATGCTTACTAAGCAACATATCTGTGCCAATTTCCCCTAATCTTTGATCACTATGAATTATCTCAATCATTTATAGTCTTTGTCTAATAAATACTTATCACCGTTCTGTCGTCTTTGGAGAAAATGGCTCTTTTGATTTTGCCGAAGATTTGGCTTCGTGTGTCGGGGCAAAAGCAAATGTGCCATTGTGGGTCGGCAATTGTTTTAAAAAATGTGCGGTGGGCAAAAAATAAAAAACATCGGGTCGGCTTGAGTGTCGGCTTTCTTGTCTTGTCAATATTTCGTTATTCTGTCCTTTCACAATGGTTTACTTTTCAATTTTAGTACTGTCGTCTGTCTTTTTACACTTGGCGGTAACTCGTTTATATATACACCTTATCCGATATTAACCGTTTGTATGCGTTTACAAACATTTACAATGCATTTGTTTTCATTTATTTAAAAATTGTTCTCGCAAATTTATTAAAATAATTGTTATAAGCACAAACAAATAATGCAGCAATTAATTGAGCGATTTAATTACAGGATTTCCTTTATATTTTATTTTACCAACCCCGCTGCTTTGTATCGAAATTTCTTTAACAGCATTTAGTTTAATGTTACCGACCCCGCTATTATAAAGAAATAATGTATTAACAGGAATTTCATCTGCATTAATATTTCCAACACCATCATTGTTAATTGTTAATGAATCTAATTTGCCTTTTAAATTTATACTGCCGACTCCCGAATTATCAATTTTTAAATTATTCCCTGTGATATTTGCAGTGTTAATGTTTCCGACTCCTGAATTATTTATTTGCAAATTAGCAGCTATATTATAGTTGTTCACGTAAATATTTCCAACGCCTTCGTTTTCGATTAGTAAAATTTGATTTGATGTAATATAAATATTTGCTTTAGTTGGGCTGAGGTCTGTATTTTTGCTGTTTTCTTCGGTAGAAAATATTAATGTATTGCCTTTTGTTTCATATTTAATATATTGCATTATGTTATCATCTGTTTCGATTTTTATTTCTTGTTTGTTTCCTTCTGTTACAATAATGTTTAAAACTCCTGTATTCTTTATTTCGGTAATGTTTCCGGTATCAATTAATTTTGTAATAATGTTGCCGCTTCCTTTTATTTCATTATTGTTTTTTTGAATTATTGCTGAATAGTTGCAGCTTGTGAGCAACACAATAAAAACATAAATGTAAGCTCTCATAATTATTTGTTTTAATTTAAAATTACAAAATATATTAGACAACTTTCCTGAATGTATTTTTAATTCCGTAGGAATTGCATGTTTATAGAAAATGTAACAAAAGCGATATGTTCGACTCCGCAGGAGTCGTATGTTATTGATGTTCGATTTGTTTTCTATAAACATTTGAATCCTTCGGATTCGCTTTTCTATATTATTTGGAATATTTTTATTTTGGAAAGATGTCTATTAAATTATTTTTTTATATCAATGAGTTCAGTCTAAAAAGGGTTAAAAATCGGGAAAAGCTAAAAATTAGTTTTACCCCAACCCTAAAGGGCAATGTCGTTAAGTTAATATTTAATTTGCAGATAATCAATAGCCACGAGCTTCAGCTCGTGGGAAAATGTAAAAATAAAACTGGGCTTTAGCCCAACACTTTCAACGAATTTTGGGCTAAAGCCCGAAAATGGTGCTTATTTAATTCCCCGACATAAATGTCGGGGCTATTCATAGTGTTGGCATACAGCATGATATTTCTTAACTTAATGACATTGCCCTAAAGGGAGTCTGATTTTCAGCATTTTCCCTTTAGGGTTAAGCGTAAAAAATGTTGAAAATCTTTAACCAAATGCTTTTTAGACCAGACTCATCAATTTCCATGAACATTGTTAAAACAACGTTTTCGATTTTTTTTCGTTAATCTGTTCTATCTGTTTTTCTTTTTTGTTAACTGTTTTGCCTTTATTAAAACGATAACTTATTTCGAACATAATAATATTTTTTAAAATATCAATATTATACCATTTGTTTTCAGCATAATTATCGGTTTTGATATAACTTCCCTGATTAAAATCAACACCCCATGTAATTGGTGTGAAATACAATAACATTACACTTAGTTTTTCTTTAAAAAACGGTTGTTGTAAAAACAAAATCCAAAAGTCATTATCGCCTTTGCTATAGCCTTGTGCCGTTATATATTTCACCATGTTTTTCTGAAACTGAAATCCTGCCACTGTTTTCGATTTCTGATTCTGATAAATCAACTGATTAGACATTGACCAATCGTTAAACTCATTTGTTCTCTCTGCATATTTCACACTGCTTTTAAAAAAGTCGAAACTCGATTGAAGAAAGATGGTTTTGCTAAAAGGAATGGTAATACTGACTTCAACGCCATAATTTTTATAGTTTCCGGTATTACTGTAATTATATTCAAATATACCGTCAGGTCTTAAAGTTCCTATTTCGGTAATATAATTATTCGAAAAACGGTAATAAGGTTCTATTTTAACCAGACCTTGAAAAATATTGGCTTCCATAGAAATTTTATTTGTTACTGCTGGCTTTAACAACGGGTTTCCCGATTTTACGCTTTCCGAGTCAACTAAATATATATAAGGATTGGTTTGGCTAATATTTGGATAATTGCTTGCTGCTCTGTATTTTGCTTTAAAGTTCAACATTTTGGCAGCATTGAATTTTAAATCTGCATAAGGTTGAAAAATTAAATACGAGTTTTTTTGTCCATTAGCATTTGGATTACTTGTTTCGCCAGCTCCACCGAATTTTACACTAAACTTATCATTCAATTTCCACGAATAATAGGAATATAACTTATGGCGTATATCGGTATATGTAAATTCACTTTTAACCGACTCCACAGTAAAATCACTTTTAAGGTTTTCCCATGTATTACCGTATCCGAACTGCAAATTAGTTTTATTTTTAAAAGTGTGCAAGTATTCTAAATAAAACTTTGTACTATTTTTTAGGTCTTTCCCCTCTTCATTTCTTTGGAATAGAGAATTTTCAGTATATTCATTCACATAGCTGTTATAATAATTCGAAAAAGTAAAATTCGAGTTGATAACATTATTCTCATTCAATTTTCCTTCATAAAATAGAGAATTATATGAATTCGAATTATCTGATTTATTTTTTGATTCGGAATTAAAACTGTCCAAGAGGCTATCATTTACAGAATATGTTACTTTATAAATTTCATCAGAAGCGTTATTTTTTAAGGGTTGTTTCATTAACATGCCCTCATAACTTATAGTATGCTTAGGGTTAATATAATAATCGGCTCCAAGCGTATAATCATTATACAATTGCTTAATTTTCATATTCATATCATCCTCTGAAATTGGACTTTTTTCAATAATTAAACCGTTATTATATTCCTTTTTGTCAGTTGAATTGAAATTAAAATTATTGTAATTATTGCTGTATTTTGCATATACATTTACTTTATTGTAAACGTAGTTTACTGTAGCAGATGCATCATTTTGCACTGTAATATATTCAGATTTTATTGCATCTGCATCTGCCATTGTTCTGTTGCTTACAAAAATTTCAGTCCCCTGATAATCTTTTTTAAGAATAATATTTATTACTGCCGAATATCCCTCTAATGCGTATCTTCCGCCTGGGTCGCGTATTACTTCAATTTTTTTCAGTCTGTCGGGCGAAAGATTTTTAACATATTCCTGGTCTTTTTCAATTCCATCAACAAGAATAATTACTTTGCTGTCGTTGTCAACTTTTATTGAGTTGTTGTAACGGTCATAATCAACTCCATTTATGTTATCTAATACTTCTTTTGTATTTGAAGTACCTTCTTTCATCTTGTCGGTAACAACTTGCACATCGCGGTCAATTTGAGTTTCGTGTGAACTTTCTTTTACCGTAACTTCTTTTAAAACATTTTCCTCCTGAACTAACTTAAATATACCAATAAATTTATTTTGCGATATCGAAATTAATTCTGAACTGTCTGATTTATAACCAATAAAACTGAAAATAAAACGATATGTTCCATTATCAAGCGAAATCGAAAAGAAACCCTTTGAGTCTGAGGACGTTCCAGATATTATACTGTCTTTTGAATTAACAACTATAACATTACAAAATTCTAATGCGTTTTTTGTTTTCAGGTCTTTTACTTGTCCTGTTATTTCTACTTTCTCTTGAGCAAATATAAAATTACTATTTAAGCAAAGAATTATAACAATGAGTAATAGTTTCATTATCTTGTAAATTAATAATTTTTTATTTATGCACAGTACGTGCGAATGCAATTTTCCCGATTTTTAATGAAAAATGCTTTAATTTTTTTTTCTTGTCTGCATTATTTTCTACTTCTATCTTGCTTCCTGTAATATAATTAATACCATTGGTACCTGCTTTAATAACATCCCACACACCAATATTCGAAAATAATGAATTACTTGCAGTAATTGAATTATAAGGCACGTTGTTAGTCATGTCGCGAAAATGAGAATATTTCGAATTTTCAAATACTGCATTTAATGTTGTGTCAAGATATTTATTGGTTTTAATCCGATAGCTATCGGATTCATTGTTTGTTAAAGAATTATTTGCCGGCTCAATTGCAATATTATTCAAATTGTTATTAATTATAAAACTGTCTGGTTTAATAATATCATTATTATTTGCAATTTTTATAATCGTGTCGTTATTTTTAAATTTATTATTGTTATTTGTTAAAATATTTTTTTTTATTACTTTCGACGATGCAATAAATGTGTTATTAATTTTATTTTTTTCGATTTGATTGTTTTTTATTGTATTTGTTTTCTTTATATATTTAGAGTTTGCATAAATTTTTGTATTATTACTTTTGTTGTTATTATTATAAATTTGTAAAATAATTAACATTAATATCATAGCTGCCGCAGCAACTGATGAGATTTTATACACACCTTTAATATAAGGGGATAACACACTCCTTTTTAAAGCCTTTTTATTTGCGAAAATAATTGAATTATCGGGTTTTAATACTGTTAAATTATACAGTTCGTATTCTTTTTTAAATTCCCGACTTTGATTAAGTAAGCTATTAAATTGTTTTTCTTCAGCTTCGTTTAAGTTATTTTCAATATAACCAATGCAAAGTTGATTAGCTTGTTCGGTTGTTAATTCAATACGTTTTAATGATTCTTTGCTAGTAAATTCAACCGACAAGTCAGGTTGAAGTATAGTAAGTTCAAAAAGCTTAAATTCTTTTTCGAGTTCAGGGTTTAATTTAATGTATCTTTCTAAAAGAATTTTTTCTTCTTTGTTAAGAGTATTTTCAATTTTACCAATACAAAGTTCGTCGAATTTTTCTTTAGTAATTTCAATTTCTTCGTTTTTCTTTTTTAAACTGTTTTTAGCGTCAAAACAAATAGTTTCCGGTTCGAGCTTAATGTCTTTTACTAAATTTAATTCTTCCTCAAGATCAGGATTCTGTACTAAAAAAGCCATTAATTCAAGCATGTCACTGTGCGAAAGATTATTGTCGAGGTAAGCGACAAAATACAATTCGTAATTAATGCGGTTAATTTTCATTTTTTTTATTTAAACTAAAGCTGACATGCTGCCAATAAATTCTTTTAAAAACACTCTTGCTCTGTAAATATAAACTTTTACCTGTGCTTCGGAAAGTCCAGTAATTCGTGAAATTTCATCGTAAGAATAGCCCTCATAATCTCTAAGTAAAATAACAGAACGTTGGTCTTCAGGAAGTTTAGCAATAGCTTTATTTAATATTTCGCCAACATCTGAATAACTGCGGTTTGTTGAATACTGCGACTGATCAGTTTGTTCAAAGTTTACAATTCTTTTATCTTTTCTTACCAAATCAATTAAAGTGTGATAAGCAGTTGTGAAAATATATGATTTTACTTTTTCAAAATTTACATTTTTTACATTAATCCAAAGTTTCTCATAAGTATCCTGAACAATATCTTTAGCTTTATCGGAGTTTCTAATATTTTTTAAAATAAACCGATAAACCCCATCAGAGTGCATATCCACAGCTTTATTATATTCGTCAACTGTCATTTATAAATTCAGTTTCGATAAATAAGACGTGCAATTTAATTAAAAGTTACAAAAAATTATTATATTATTTTTTTGGAAATAAAAAAAATGTTCTACCTTTGCACTCCAATTACGCTAAAACGGGATAATATTTGAATTTGTTAAATCAAAAATTCCAAATTCAAAGTTCCAAATTTCAAAGTGGTTTGTTAGTAGCACTTGGAGTTTGGTTTTTTGAACTTGGAGTTTGGAACTTTAAAATAAAAGCAGAAATATACTCCTTTTTCAGTATAATAAGGATGTTCTTTTTGTTAATGGCCCGTTCGTCTAGGGGTTAGGACGCCAGGTTTTCATCCTGGAAACAGGGGTTCGATTCCCCTATGGGCTACAAATTAATTTTAAAACAGAAAATTATGGCAAACCATAAATCATCAGAAAAACGTATTCGTCAAACCGAAACACGTCGCGAAGAAAATAAGTATTATGCTAAAACAACACGCAATGCTGTAAAAAAACTTCGTAGCACAAAAGACAAAAAAGAAGCTGCCGAACAACTTCCTAAAATTACTGCAATGTTAGATAAACTTGCAAAAAAGAAAGTTATTCACAAAAATAAAGCTGCAAACCTTAAATCAAGTCTTAATATACACGTAAATAGCTTAAAACAGTAATTTTTTCATATTAATTTAAAAAGTCTTTCTAACTCATGTTACGCAAGTAAAAAATTTGTCTCGCAAAGCCGCCAAGTTCACAAAGTATAAAAGTGGCTAAAAAAATCATTCACCCCGTAGGATAATTATGTTGAATAGCCGTTATGCAATAAAAATGGAATATCCAACGGGGTGAATGATTTTTTAATTGCGTGCTTATTATAGTCATGCTATATAAAAACAATTGTTGTATTAATTGAAATTACTTACATATAAGTTCGCAAAGTTTTAAAAAAAATAATAAATTATTTTTTCTTGGCGTACTTGGCGCCTTTGCGAGAAATAATCATTGTGAGAAACTCTTTTACGTAACAACAGTTTCTAATTTTTAAAAAGACTTTTTTTATGGAACAAAACGAAAAAATAAGTATTAAAAATTGGGCAAAAGAAGACCGCCCCCGCGAAAAGCTCCTTTTAAAAGGATGTTCGAGTCTTTCGCCTGCCGAGCTATTAGCAATATTAATTGGTAGCGGTAACAAAACCGAATCGGCAGTTGACTTATCTAAAAGAATTTTAAAACTTGCAAACGATAATATTAATCAACTTGCTAAATTTGATATAAATACATTAAAGAAAATTAATGGAATAGGCGAAGCCAAAGCAATAACGATAATTGCAGCTTTAGAATTGGGAAGAAGAAGAAAATTAGAAGAAGCTTTTGAACGGAAAACTGTTATTTCGAGCAAAGATGCATTTGAATTTTTTGAACCTATAATAGGCGATTTAAAAATTGAAGAAGCCTATCTTATTACACTTAATCAAGCAAATAAAATTATTGCACATCATAAAATTGGACAAGGTGGAATTGTTGGTACCGTTATGGATCCCCGCATAATTTTAAAACAAGCTTTAAACGACGAAGCGGTAAATATTATTCTTGCACATAATCATCCAAGTGGAAATATTAAACCCAGCGAAGCAGATAAAAAAATAACACAAAAAATTAAAGATGCTGCTAAAACAATGGATATTACACTTATAGACCATATAATTATTACTCAGCAATCGTATTTTAGTTTTGCCGATGAGGGAATATTATAAGGTTTATCAAAATGGCAAATGGCAAATAAATTCCAAGCTCCAGATTTTAAATTCCAAAGAAAAGGTCTTTAACCTTTTTTTGAACTTTAGCATGTAAGTGAGTACATAATTTTAAGCGATATAATTATTTTTACTAACTTTGAGGACAAATTTAAAAAAATTATATGCTAATTGAAAGAACTATTAAAGAAGTAATAATTCGACTACCGGTTACAGTTGACACAGATGACTTACAGGACTTTCTTGATTACACTCGTTATAAAGAGCTGACCTCAAATTTTAATGTTACTCAAAAAGAAGTTGACCGTATTGCCGACAAGGTAAATAAGGACTGGTGGACTAAAAACTGTAAACGAGACAAATTTTAACATTTCATCCCGCACAAGCGGGACAAAATGGCATAGAGGTATAAGGTATAAAGCAATAGGAAGAGCAGGTTATAGGGCTATATCTTTATCCCCTATACCTGAAATCCAATCCGATAGCCATCGGATGTAATAATTTACCCCGTGCAAAATATAACAAATAACAATAAATTGTTAAAATACAATTAAAAAATGCTCCTCGTTTACTCAAAAAATAATAGTTCAAGATTAAATTACATTTTAAAATTTATATTTGAAGAATTGTTAGGTGTAAAGTATATTATAACAACTGAAAAAGAAGAATATAATAGTTTTAACGGAGCTAAAATAAATTATTCAACAGATGATAGTTTAAGTGGATTATGGATTTGTTCAACTGATTTGTTATTTTCAAAAAAAATTGAAAAACAGGAACTAGGAATTTTTAATTCAAGTTGGGGCAACATTATTTTTCGAACACCTTTAAATATACAAATACCATTTGATATTTTTTCTGCTTCGTTTTATTTGCTCAGCAGATATGAAGAGTACTTATCATTTAATCCAGATGAACACAATAGATTTACACCAGAATCTTCAATTGCTTTTAAAGCTGGATTTATTAGTAAATCTATTATAAATATTTGGACAAAAAAATTATTTGAGATAATTAAGTCTAAATTTCCCGATTTGGAATGTCAGAAAAAGAAATTTCAGTTTATCTCAACAATTGATATTGATAATGCTTTTGCTTATAAAGGGAAAGGGTTTTACCGAACTTTAGGCGGTTTTTCAAAATCTGTTTTAAAAGGCAGTTTTAATGAAGTTAAAAATCGGATATTAGTTTTAAATAATAAATTATCAGACCATTACGATACTTATAAATTTATTCGTGAAATACATTTAAAAAATAACATTATACCCAAAGTTTTTGTTTTATCAGGTAAATACGGTAAATACGATAAAAATGTTAAATTAAGCAACCCGTTATTTCGCAATAAATTAAAAGAATTATCGGAGTTTTGCGAAATAGGAATCCATCCATCATATCAATCAAACTTTAACGATAGTTTAAAAGAGGAGTTGCAAAATCTCGAATCAGTTATTAATAAAAAGATAACAATTTCGCGTCAACATTTTTTAATTTTAAATTTCCCAGCTACATATCGAAGACTAATTGAATCAGGAATTAAAGAAGATTATTCGTTAGGATATTCAAACATAGTTGGTTACAGAGCCGGAACTTGTTCTCCGTTTAATTTTTACGATTTGTTATTAGAAAAGGAAACTGAACTTAAAATTTATCCATTTGCCTTTATGGAACGTACACTTCGCCAGCGTTTAAAACTTACTCCAATTGAAGCCAAAAAAATAATTTCAGAAAACATTAAAGAAATAAAAGAATTAAACGGTTTGTTTGTATCTTTATGGCATAACGAATCGCTTGGTGATGTTGATTATTGGCAAGGATGGAAATTAGTTTACGAACAAATATTTAATTTAACAAAGTGAAAATAGAATACATTAAAAATAAAAACATTGATTACAAAAAATGGGATGCATGTATTCAAAAATCAATTAATGGCAATTTATATGCTTGTTCGTGGTATTTGGATATTGTTTGCAATAACTGGGATGCGTTAATTTATAATAATTACGAAGCTGTAATGCCACTTACTTTTTCGTCAAAGATGGGAATTTTATATTTGTCGCAGCCATTATTTACTCAACAGCTTGGAGTATTTTCGACATCAGCAGTAAGCCAAAATCTATTGTTAGAATTTTTTAATAATATACCTTCAACTTTTAAATATATTGAAATTAATTTAAACAAATATAACATACTAAAATCGAATAAATTAGTTTATCGTAAAAACCACAATTTTGAACTCGATTTAATTTCTAATTATAAACAAATTGCAAAGAAATATTCAGAAAACACTAAACGCAATATTTCAAAATCGGTAAAGTTTGGTTTACAACCAATTTCAAATAGTTGTTCGGTTAATGACTTTGTGAATTTTATTAAAAAAAATGTAGGTGATAAAGTTGCAAATTTACCAACTGAAAAATATGGCGTTATTCGTAAAATTGTTAGCCATTCTTTAAAAAATGGTTTTGGTGAAATAATATGTGCTTATAACCCTCAAAACGAGTTATCATCTGCCGCATTCTTTATCTTTTCACAAAAAAAAGCAATTTATCTTTTTGCAGCTTCAACCGATGAGGGCAAAGAAAAAAGAGCTATGTTTTTAATAATTGATGAATTTATTAAAAAATATTCCGAAAAAAATTTAATTTTAGACTTTGAAGGTTCTAATATTGATGGCTTGGCAAGATTTTATAAAGGATTTGGTGCTGTATATTGTGAGTATATGACTATCAAGCAAAACCGGCTGCCATTTCCGCTTAAATTTTTAAAAAAATAATGCAATGGAAATTAAAATTATCAGTGAAAAAAACACAATTCTAAATCAATTTCTATTAGAAATTAGAGATGAAAATATTCAGCGCGATAGTATGCGTTTCCGTAGAAATATGGAACGAATTGGTGAAATAATGGCTTATGAAATAAGCAAGCAGTTGCAATACTCCGAAAAAGAAGTTGTTACGTCTCTTGGCATTGCTAATGTTATTGTTCCAAATGAAAAACCAGTTCTGGCAACTATTTTACGTGCAGGACTTCCATTGCATCAAGGTTTATTAAATTATTTTGACGGTTGCGATAGTTCTTTTATTAGTGCATATCGGAAATACAGTAAAGATGGCACATTTAAAATTGAATTAGAATATATTACTTGTCCAAATTTAGATGAAAGAACTTTGATTTTATGCGACCCAATGTTGGCCACAGGTTCTTCGATGGTTTTAGCTTATAATTCTTTGTTGAAAAACGGCAAACCACTACACACTCATATTGTTACAATTATTGCTTGCAAAGATGGAATAAATTATATGCAGAAACATTTATTCGGTAAAAATATAACTATTTGGGCAGCAGCAGTTGATGAAGAACTCACCGTAAAATCATATATAATTCCCGGGCTTGGCGATGCCGGCGATTTGGCTTATGGAATGAAAGAACATAACTAATAAAATGTTTGAGAGGTTTTAGGTTTAAAGTTTTTAAGAACGATTAACAATAAACACTAGGCAGTAAACAATGAACAACAATAGTCACACAATAGTCAAACAATGGTCACTCAATTGTATGCCCAGTATAACAGCCGTATGACCATGAATGACAATCGAATGACTATGTATGACAATCGAATGACTATGTATGACCATAAAATATAAACGATAAAAAATTTATGTTTGGCAAAATCATTATATTAATACTAATAAGTTCAATAAAATTTGTTTTTGCCTTTCCTTTTGCACTTTCTAATAAATTTTCATTTCACGAAACTTTAATTTACACATCACTTGGCGGAATATTAGGTATTTTGTTTTTCGGATTTGTTACTAACCAACTAATTAAATTGTATAATTGGTTTGTACATGTTTATATGTACAACCATATTAAAATCAGACGCAGATTAAAGTCGGTAAAAGATTTTTTCACAAATTTATTTCCCAAGAAAAAGAAAAAAAATATTTTTAGTAAAAAAACCAAACGATTTATTAGAATTAAAAATAAATGGGGATTGTGGGGTATAGCTTTTTTAACGCCACTTATTTTATCAATTCCTATAGGTACATTTTTAGCTATAAGGTTTTATAAAGCGACAAAAAAAACAATTTTTATTTTATGTTTTTTTGTGATTATTTGGTCATTATTTTTTAGCAGTATAGTTCATTTTACAAGCATCCGATATTAACAACAGTTGATGTGTCGTTGCAATCATTTAATAAAGTTGTAATATTTTTTTTAAAAACAGGATGCTCAATATTTGAAAGTATTTCAATTAAAGGTATTAAAGTAAATTTTCTTAAATGAAGCTTTGGGTGTGGAATTGTTAATTCGTCTGAATTAATAACTTTATTATTATAAAACAATATGTCTAAATCAATAATTCTGTTTTCGTAACAATCATTAGAAGTATGTTTTCGTCCCATTTCAATTTCAAATTCTTTTATTGTTTTTAATAGCTCCTGGGGGTTTAATTTTGTTTCAACTTCAATTGCCATATTATAAAATAACTCTTTCGATTTAAATCCCCATGGTTCAGTTTCATAAACACTCGATTGTTGAATAATTTTACCAACTTTTTCTTCGATATATTTTATACAAACACTTAAATTATTTCGTTTATTTCCAAGATTTGTCCCTAATAGTAATGTGCACAACATAATATTTTTTCTATTTTTAACTTCATCATTCGATGTTCAATATTCGTTATTCAGTGTTTCTTTAAATCATCAATTTCGAATATAGATTAACGATTTTTGATTTTTAAATAGGAGAATAGTAAGTGAGAAGTTACAATAAATTATTGTAACTACTCAGCCGGTTCAAAGAGTTCATAAACAAATATTTGCCACAGATTACGCAGACGTCACAGATTAAAATAAAATCTTTTTTA